>CALFBV010000049.1 GCA_937951395.1 uncultured Rubritalea sp. | reverse complement strand
AAAAATGCGTTTTTACTAGTAGTCGTATACTAAACTAATATGGCATCATAACAAGGATTTATATTCTTAATCACTCCAGCGGTCTTGTCTGTTCAGCTGGCTTGAAGACCTCTTGGCTCCAAGATTCTAGCGAGGGGGCCGTGACTTTATGGTGCAGGTTTTCTATGTCCTTTGGGCTCCGTTTTAGCCTGAGGTAAAGTAGGTAAGAGGCGAGAGTGTCCTGTTCTTTATCAGTGCAGAGAGTTAGTTCGTGTTTGAGGTCATCGAGTTCCATAATTTAGAGGTAAGTTTTTATTAGTAAGATTTATTCTGAAAAGATTGTTTCCTCAGTGCCAGAGGTAAGGTTCTGGTATGTCAACCAAAGTGCTTGGAGAGAAGCTGGAGTGAGAGCGATGAATCTGCGGAGAGACATGATGTAAAGCTAAGGGGAGAATTTCTCAAGAGCAAGGGGTAAAGCTATAGATAGAGAGGTACATAAAAAAGCAAGGAACTTGAAAGCCCCTTGCTTTAAAGCGATTTCCGTCGAGAAGTTCTTACTTCCCGCCAGCAGGATTTATTTCTGCTTCTAGGTTTGCATCTAGTAGCTCTCGGCGGAGGTTGATACCGCGGTATTTACTGAAGATGTAAACGATCGGTGAAGCGATGAAGATAGATGAATATGTTCCTACGATGACTCCGATCATGATCGTGAGTGAGAAGTCAGAGAGTGCCTGTCCACCGAAGATGAACAGCGTCGCCACTGCTACAAAGGTGGTAACCGATGTAAGAATTGTTCTGGATAGTGTGGCGTTGATCGCCTTGTTCATCACTTCTTTCACCTCGCCTCGCTGAGTCTGGAGACTCTCACGGATACGGTCAAATACAACGATGGTATCATTGATCGAGTAACCTGCGATGGTGAGGAAGGCACCGATGTGGATGAGGTTGAGCTCATCACCCACTATGAATAGAACACCGAGAACGATGAGGACATCGTGTAGTAGTGCGAAGAATGCACCGACTGCGAAGGAGAACTCAAATCGAACAGTGATGTAGATCATCACGACAAAGAGACCGAAGAGTAGCGCGTAGATCGCATTCCTGAGGAACTCACCACCCATGGTGGCACTAACTTTTTCTGAGTTAGCTTGGATGACGAATTTGGTCTGAGTCTCGCCATTTCCGTCAGTGTATTCTACCTTATCATTGAAGTTTGGAAGTGTAGATCTGAGCACTTCTATAATGTTCTTGGTGTCTGCTGGGTCACTCTTGATGGCGATAATTTTAGTAGACCCTGGAGGCTCTTCTACCTGCAAGCTGTATCCCTTAGTGAGGGTGATCCCGGAGATGATTGTTTTTAGCTCAGCCTGGTCCACCTCCTGTCCTACTGGTAGTGAGAAACGTGTGATGTTACCACCAGTGAAGTCGATGCCGAGATTACTTTCTCCTTTGATGCCTACGAATGAGAGACCGCCTACGATGAGTAGGGCTGATAGGATGAATGCTGCCTTGCGCTTGCTGAGGAAATCAATCGTCTTCTTCGGAATGAGGTCCATGAATTTAATATTCTTGAGGATACCTAGATCAGCTGACCACCAGAACAGCACGCGTGTGCAGAGCAGAGATGCGAGCAGGGTGCCGAGAATACCAATGGTGAGTGTGACAGCGAATCCTTTTACAGATCCAGAAGCCTGCGAGAAGAGAATAATAGCAGTGAGAAGCGTGGTGATGTTCGCATCGAAAATAGCGACGAAGGCTTTTTCGTAAGCAGCAGCGATCGCTGATTTGACAGACTTGCCAAGTGCGAGCTCCTCTCTCATGCGCTCATAGATGAGCACGTTAGCATCCACAGCCACACCGATGGTGAGGATGATACCAGCGATGCCAGGTAGGGTGAATGATGCACCGAAGGCAGCCATCGCCCCGAAGAGAATAACGATGTTTACTACGAGTCCGATGAGAGCGATGACCCCTGCGAAACGGTAGTAAAGAAGAATGAAGAGAGCAGTAAGTCCTAGTCCAACAAGACCAGCATTGATACCCTGTTTCACGGTAGCGTCACCGAGTGAAGCGGAGATGGAGCGTTCTTCCATTACCTCAATGTCGTTTTCGAGCGGGTTCTGTAGTGCTTTCGTGAGGTCATCTGCTTCCTTCTTAGAGTCTAGTCCATTGATGACGAATTTCTTGCTGAGAGTTTCTGCATTGAGAGTAGCGTAATTCACTACTTTACCATCGAGCACAGTAGCGATCATGTCGCGGTCCTTAGTGAGCGTGCCGGTGAATTCTTCCATGCGGTCACCACCTTCTCCAGTGAGCTCGATGTTCACGATGGAGTAATCTTGAGGTCTAACGTAGGCAGATCTTACATACTTTCCAGAGAGAGCCTCTCTGCGCTTGATGAGGATATAGGTAACTTTCTTTTCTCCAGTTACTTCATCCGTTTCTGTGTGAGGGAGCGCCATGTAACCAGGTACCACTTCTTCACCCTTTGCGACACGTTCACCGAGGCTTCTATAATCTCTGTGCACACTGTGAATGGTGAGTTTAGCGGATGTGGTGAGTAGCTTGATGAGTTCTTCAGCTTCTTCTGGTGAGAGCTTAGGGATCTGGATCTCGATGCGGTTGCCTACGATGTTTACCGGAGCATCAAGTGTTCCTCTAGAGTTGATTCGCTTTTCAAGGATAGTCTTAGCAGAGTCCATCGCTTGGGGCGTGATAGGCATAGGCTCTAGTGTTTCTGGATCAATGTTTGGCTTCACCTCTAGGATGACAGAAGTTCCACCTACGATCTCAATGCCGCCATTGAGATTACTCGCTTCCGCAAATGTCATCTCCCCACTTAGCACCTTGCCGAGGTTTCCTGGGCTGATGATAGCGAAGAATGAGCAGATGGTGATAGTAGCTACAATGATGGAGCCGATGTTGCGCTTGCGCTTGAGTTTCTCAGTAGCGAGATACCAGAAGAGCAGGATGAGCACGGTGACACCAATCATGAGAACTTTAGTTCCAGATCCGTCATTAGTTACTGCGAGCAGAGAAGCGAGTGTTGTCATAGAAATGTTGTTGTTTACAATGAAGAGTAATAGTAATGGGGCCCACCTAGTAATAAGCGATGAGCGGTTAGCTACATAACGTCATTTCAGCCAAGGTCAATCCCTAGTTGCTCTAAGAAGCACATTTTAAAGGGCTAATTAAAAAATGTACGGTGACAACTCGAAATTTAAGAGTCTGTCGGAGTTGAAAATTGCGACTAAATGAACAGTTTTTATGATTTCCCTCATTTTACGCCTGATTTAGTGGTGAG
>CALFBV010000048.1 GCA_937951395.1 uncultured Rubritalea sp. | reverse complement strand
AATGAAAATGATGCTCTAAGATTCGAAGCTCCAGCCGCCTCTGAGAAGCTTGCTGAGTTGATGCAGGAGATCATTGATAAAGCTAAATTGACTGAAGAATTCATCCAGATCACTAGCAGGTCTGAGGGAGGCAGCCATAAGCTAATGCAGCAAGCACACTGTGGGGTCATTGCAAGTGGCACTGCAACATTAGAAGCCGCTTGGTATGGGCTGCCATACTGCTTAGTTTATAAAATAGCGCTCCCTACCTATCTGCTAGGTAAGATGCTAGTGAAGATAAAATACATCGGGCTAGTAAACATCCTAGTAGGTAAAAAAGTAGTGGATGAATTTATTCAAGGTGAGGCAGATCCTGTGCATATAAAAGAAGCTCTCCAGAAGTTCATCACGGATCCTAAGCGCACTGCGAAGGTGAAGTCTGAAATGGCAGAAGCGGTTTCACAACTTGGTGATCCAGGCTGCCATATTAGAGCAGCGAAAGAAGTAATATCCACACTAGAAGGATAAGCTAAGATGAATTCTGAAGCAGAAAAAGATACTCAAGATGAGCGGAGCGCTAAGAAATTTTTCTGGATTCTTATGCTGATTCCGATTGGACTCGGCATAGGTGTTGTCTCTAGCAATATCAATTTCAGAAAAAAAGAAGAGGCTAAGTATGACATAGCTCAATACAGGGCGTCTCAGACCTTTGATAAAGCTGCACTACTAGATGATATGGAGAAGCTTATCCTGTCGAAAGATGAGAATAATGATGACCTCTTACGTCAGATTTCTAGCTCACTAGGGATCAATAATTATCTAACCACTAAGCCAAGCCAAGGCTACAGCGCAAATCTTGGCTATTATGACATCAAGGGTGATGATGAAGAAACGATCACCGCAGTCATAATCGAGTTAGATGAGTCTAATCCAGTTGGTAAGGCGGCGCTGGTGGCTATACCTACTGCAGTCATCAAGTCGCTAGCTGGTGAGAAAGATTTCCCTCATACATTGAGATTCGTATTTCTCCCCAAAAAATATGCAGGCAATAAACTAAATCTCAGGCAGAAAGGTGAAGAATTAAAGTCATTTTTCATCATCCGAGCTGGCGGTGATTTTACAACCAATGATCCTATCGACTGGCGCAAGGGTTCAGACTTCTGGCAGCATCCAGCCATGGCATACCCGCATGAGTCAGTGAGTGATCACATCACACCTGGGCAGGTAGAGCTCTCACTTACAGCATCTCAGCAGCTCAAGAAAATGCTAGTGCTAGAGATGAGAAACTAGCTGTTTTGTCTCACAGCTTCGTATAACACAATACCAATACTAGTAGCAAGATTCAGGCTACGCGTGCTTCTTCCAGTAGTTCCAGGCATTGGAATGGTGATAGCATCATCCTTGTGTTTCTCAATGAGATCTGCATCCAGCCCCTTAGTTTCTCTACCAAATACAAGATAGTCTCCTTCTTGAAATGCTTTTTTCCAGTAAGGCTGAGTTGATTTAGTAGTGAGCAGGAATAGCCTCGAATCTGCTGCCATATTTGTCTCAAAATCCTCCCAAGAGCTCCATGTTTTAACATCCACATCCTTCCAGTAGTCTAGTCCTGCACGCTTCACCGCCTTGTCATCTATCTCAAATCCTAAAGGCTCTATTAAGTGCAGAGTGGACCCAGTTGCGAGTGCTAATCTCCCAGCTGCTCCAGTATTGTGCGGGATTTCTGGCTGTACCATGACTATGTTGAACATGAGTGAGCTTAGATTTAGAAACTAACTAGAAAAAGTAAAATCAGTTTATGTGAGATTTTTTTTGCTAAATGCTCGATTGTTCTCCATGATTTCGCCACGGAAATAGAGTATATTATAATACGATTCTATTCGGTAACCTAATTATGGTTGAGGCACTCAGAAGACTAGCATCTAGACGTATGGAGGGATTGGAAGAATTGTCCGATCCTGAGCTAGTCGCGTTGTGTAAAAATGAGCTGCCATCAGACCTCACCGCCTACCGCGAGATACTACGCCGCTATGAAGGACTGGTCTATAATACCTGCGCCAAATACATAGGCTCTAAACAAGATGCAGAAGAGGTGACTCAGGATGCTCTCATCCAGGTCTTCCACAAGATCCATCAGTTCGAAGGAAGATCAGCTTTTAAGACATGGCTGTATAAAATAGTGCAGAACTATTGCCGCAACAGAATTTCAAAACTAGCTAGGAAAAGAGAAGGCAAAGAAGCCTACCAAAAACAAGTAGGAGATCTGCAGTCAGATCACGTTGAAGCACCTAAGAGCTCATTAGTCGCGGAGAGAGTAGAAGCCTCCATGAACAAGATGAAGGACAAAGAGCGTGAAATTCTGGTCATGAAATTCACTACCGGAATGACCATCCAAGAGATCTCAGAAGTAATGGAAATCGGATTGTCCGCTGCTAAAATGAGATTGTATAGAGCTCTGGATTCATTTAAACTACTTTACGCAAAAGAGACAAATGATTAACGACCAAACATATCAAGTCGAAGAGGCTAAAATCAATGATCTTTTCCACAAGGCAGGATGGCATGTAGATCTACAGGTTAACCATGAGCGGATCGAGAGGATCGCTGACCGAGCGATGTTTGAGAATATCACTAAGGACACAACGACGTTTGTCTTCATGAGTTTCGGCTCGGCTATCAACGGATTAGTCGGTGCCTCATTTGGCTGCGTAATAGGCGGAGCGGAGATCAACTATAAAGCATAAATTTTCTAAAAAATCATGAACACTACCACACTAACCAACACACTAGCTGCTCAGTCTTTTCTCGATAAGCTGATCGGAACTTTCGAGACGATGCTCGATGGCATTATTAATGGTCTCCCAGATATTGCGACAGGACTAATTATCCTGATTGTAGGTTTTTTCGTGGCTACTCTGGTGAAGAAATTTGTAACGAAATTTCTAGAAGGGATCAAATTTAACGAACTGCTAGACAAGGTGGGCGTCGGTGCAGTCTTCCATAAAATAGGCGTGAAAGGAGGCGTCAGCCAGTTGCTAGCCAAAATTCTCTTCTGGGTAATCTTACTGTTCATTTTCAAGAGTGCCGCGAAGGAGATGGGCATCGAGGATGTTTCTAGTATTATAGATAAAATATTCGCCTTTTTACCGAAAGTTCTTATTGCCACCATTATAATGTTAGTGGGCTTCATGGTCGCAGATATGGTGCAGAACGTAGTTCATACAGGGCTAGATAATCTTGGTTTAGATTATGCAAAAGCACTCGCAAACATCTTATTCGGTTTTATTTTTATACTCGTACTCACCGTAGCACTCAGCCAGCTTGAGATAGAAACTGAGCTGCTCAATGCATCCGTAAAAATCGTCCTAGCCTCACTTGGATTAGGCCTAGCGATCTGTCTCGGCCTAGGGCTTAAGAGAATGGCAAACCAAATCGTATCAGGAGTCTATGCGCGTGACATCTATAAAGTAGGCACCACTATCATTTTTGAAGGCGAAGAGACCAAGGTAGCTGGTGTGGGGCCAGTCACCACCAAGCTCCAGACAAAAGATGGTGGATTCATCATGGTCCCTAATGATGATCTACTAGGCACCACTACTAGAGGGCGCTCAGCAGAATAATGGTTAGTAAATTTTTCTCATAAAATTACTAGATAAATTCTCGAAACCGATACACTTTGTCAGAGTATGGCAGCACAAACATTAAGCAAAACCATCATTTTTGGACTCGTCGCAGCTACCTTTGGTGTAGGGACTTATCTAGGTATCTCTTATTTTTCTAAGTCAGATGATAAAGATAAGCCACAGCCAGTCCCGTCTGAGATAACGGAGAATTCAGAGTCTAATTCTGAGCCTGAGGTGATGCCAGATCTAGAAATAGACATGTCTGCCGTGGAAGCGGTGAAACCAACAGCGCATGAGGAAGCTGCGCGCATGGGGATGGATATGAAGTTCGATGACCCTGTAGAACTCGTGGCGCACGTCATGAAGAAAATGTCT
>CALFBV010000047.1 GCA_937951395.1 uncultured Rubritalea sp. | reverse complement strand
CATGTAGCTTGCTATTAGCCACATGATGACTGCTAGAGGGAAGCCAGCTTTGAAGAAGTCTGCGAATTTGTAGCCGCCTGCCCCGTATACAAACGTATTCGTCTGGTAACCGATCGGTGTAGAGAAGCTGGCGGATGAGCCGAACATGACAGCGATTACGAATGGTCTAGGGTCTACATCCATGCCAATAGCAACCGAGATAGCGATAGGCGTGAGTAGCGCCGCTACAGCGTTATTGCTAATCAACTCCGTCATAATGGCGGCTACGAGATAGACTAGACAGAGCACTAATTGAGGATTTTCCTGGAAGCCCTCCACACTGGAACCGATCAACGCAGCTAGACCAGACTCACTCATCGCTAACCCGACCCCGAGCATACCGAATATCATAAAGATCACTTTCCACTCGATAGCCTTGTAGGCTTCTTGCGGATTGATACAGCCGGTGACCATCACTAGTAATGCACAGAACAGCGCGGTCTGAACCACCGGGATATTAAAATCAAACAAAGGACCAAGCGCACCAACTAGCATGAACAGCAAAATAGCTCCGATGGCGATAGGAGACTTCTTACTTCTTGTCTCTTCGTGATTGGGCGCACTGAGGTTAATAAAGTCTTTTTCTTCAAACAGTCTACGCATTTTCTGGGCAGGCCCTTGCACCAGAAGCGTGTCACCAAATTCTAATTCCTCGTCCTCAAACCGATCCCTCAAGTTTCGTCCCCGTCGATGCACGGCTAGAATCAGCACGCCGAACCTTTGGCGGAAATTCAGCTGTTTAAGACTCTTTCCGGCTAGGTTTGAATCTGGGCCTAAGATACCTTCCATTAGCACCGCGGACTCGGTATGCATTCCTTCGAGACCTAGCTTCTCATTACCTCGGATATCGATGCCTTCAGCATTCGAAACTCCCATCACAGCAGCCAGCTTACCCTTAAAGACAATCTCATCACCACCCTCAAACCTTATCTCTGGCAATGGATCCTTTACCTTTCCACCCTTCCTCATGACCTCTAACACTCGGACTTTCTTCAGCTTTCCAATTTCTGTATCAGCATAAGTAGCACCGATCAGCGGCGAGTCATTTTTGACAAAGGCATGGGTAATAAACTCCCGAGTTTCACTACTATCAATCAATGCCGCTAGAGTAACTCGGTCTGGGAGAAGCTTTCTCCCTACAGTCATGAGATAAACGAATGTAACTGCCACAAAAATAAGACCCAGCGGCATTATTTCAAACATAGTAAATGGCTCCATCCCTTTTTCTAGAGCTATCCCAGAAGCGATAAGGTTAGTCGATGTTCCGATAATGGTCATGGTGCCACCTGCGATGGCCGCGTAGGAAAGCGGGATCAGGTATTTAGATGCCTTGAAATCCTGTTTACGACAAATCGCGAGAACGATCGGCATAAAGACCACTACTACAGGAGTATTATTCACAAAGCCCGAGAGCACCGCCACAATCAAGATCAAACTAGCCAGCATCTTCAGAGGACTAGCACCGACTAATTTCTCAAACCAAACTCCTAACAGATCGATCACCCCAGTCCGCTCCAATGCGGCACTTAGAATAAACATGCATGCCACCGTGATGGGTGCGGGATTGGAGAAAACGCTTAGTGCATTATCAGCCGCGCCATTGTTCATGCTGAGCACACCCACTAAAACACAAGCGAGAAGCGCACCCATTGCCACGAGCTCGGCAGAAACCCACTCCTTCACGAAGGCAGAAAAAACCACCACGATAAGAATACTTAGGAAAATCTGCTCAGCTGACATGGCGGTGTTCTACCTTAACAACCGTTCGCCATCTAGTAAAAAATGAGCGCGGAAAATAAAATAATACCTACTTTCCAAAAAACTCAGCCCAAGCCTCTTCTTTGAAACCATTGATCGCACCTTCAGTAGTGACAACTAGTGGGCGCTTTACTAAATTACCATTTTCGCTGAGCAGCTTCAGCGCCTCAGCATCAGAGAGCGCAGGAAGAATATCTTTCATCCCCAGACTACGATAGTCCATACCTGAGCTGTTGAATAATTTCTTCAATCCTAGCGCCGCCATAGCTACCTCTAGCTCAGCCACGCTTGGCGGTTGCTCACGGACCTGGATAGATTCAAACTCTATCCCTCTTTCAGCTAACCAACTGTTAGCTTTGCGGCAATTACTTCAGCCGCTATAGCCATAAATTTTCACCATACTAACTAATAGACTATTACTATCCTATCCGGAAAGTGATCCTTCCCTTGGTGGTATCATATGGTGACATCTCCATGCGCACTTTATCACCCACTACTAAGCGGATAAATCTCTTTCTCATTTTACCGGAAATGTGTGCCAGCACTTCGTGCCCACTCTGTAGCTCTACCTTAAACATCGTTCCAGCCAGAACGACCTTCACGACACCTTCGATCTCAACCGCCTTGTCCTCGCGATCATCTACGACCTTCTTCTTATAAGGTCCTCCCTTACGTTTCGTTGGTCTGCCTCTTCCTGTGGCACGTTTTCTGGCGCCAGCTCCTTTTTTTGGTCTTCCTGCTATAATTACTCCTTGTTTGATTAGTTTGTTGCATCCCTTTTATCGGGAAGCGGGCGTATCATCATGCTTTTTGAAGCATTCGCAACACTTAATTTACTTGAAATGAAGGTTTTTTAGGATTAAATATCCCCTCAGGGCAAAAAAAGATCATAAATCCACTTTTCCCCCAGATTTCGATTGACAGTTGGATACTCGCTACATAGTTTGCGCGCCCCTTCACTATGATTTTGCCATAACGGCAATCTAACGATATCGTGATCAATTAGGGAACAATCAAGGAACCAGAAACTTAGTATAATGAAAACATTCTCAGCAAAAGCACAAGACGTAGAGCGCAAGTGGCACGTCATCGATGCAGCAGACAAGATCCTCGGCCAAGTAGCACGCGAAGCAGCAGTACTCCTCCGTGGAAAGCATAAGCCAATCTTCACACCACACGTTGACACAGGTGACTACGTAGTCATCATCAATGCAGAACGCGTGGTTCTCTCTGGAAACAAAGAGACACAAAAAATTTACACTCACTACACTGGATACGTTGGTAACCAGAAAGTAGAGACACCTAAGACTATTCGTAGACGTAAGCCTGAGCTTCTTCTTCAGAAGGCAGTTCGTGGCATGATCCCACACAACAAGCTAGGCAATGCTATCGTTAGCAAGCTCAGCGTATACTGTGGTTCTGAGCATCCACACGAAGCTCAAAACCCAGAAGTCTTCGAGATCAAGTAATCTAACCACTTTCAATATAAACAACATTTTATCATGAGCGAAGCTACCACAACAACTCCACACGCTACCGGCAGACGTAAGAACGCCGTAGCACACGCATGGCTAACAGAAGGCAAAGGCGAGATCACCATCAACAAGCGTCCTTTCGAGGAATACTTCCCGATGCTCTCTCACCAAAATGGAATCCTTGAGCCATTCCAAATCACAAATCTTCTTAAGAAGTATGACGTAAGAATCTCCACTAAAGGTGGCGGTCAGACTGGTCAAGTCGGAGCGATCCGCCTAGCTATCTCACGTTCACTTCTCCAGATTGACCCTGAGCTTCGCCCTGTTCTTAAGGCAGCTCTACTTCTAAGACGAGACCCTCGCATGAAGGAGCGTAAGAAGTCTGGTCAGCCAGGTGCACGTAAGAACTTCCAGTTCTCTAAGCGTTAATCCGCAATTTAGAACAAGAAATCATTCTTATCTGTTTCTGATTCCAATTTACAAAAAATCCGCAACTCACGAGTTGCGGATTTTTTTTGTTTCACCACCTTCTTACTTACTATTAGACCCTGCTCTCTTACACATGTCTTGGAAGGTTTCGACCTCAAAAGTAAATCCCTCCTGGAGCAGCCTCTCGGGATAGACCCATCGACTCTTTAAAATAAGCTCCGTCTCTGTGCGCATGAAAAACGCACCCAACTCTAACATCCACTCATAAGCAGGCAGACCAAAACTCACCCCCACCTTTTCACGAATGCACTTCATCATCTCAGCATTAGTTAACGCATTTGGTGCAGCTAAATTATAAGCTCCAGTGGCTGATCCATCCTCTATCATCCAGTCCAATGCACGGCAGACATCATGGATATCTATCCAGCTCACCATCTGCCCGCCATCACCCATTGCACCTCCCAAGTATTTATTAGCAAGCCCACTGAG
>CALFBV010000046.1 GCA_937951395.1 uncultured Rubritalea sp. | reverse complement strand
GATGGGGACTTTGGTGTGGAGGGCGAGTGACTGACCGTCCAGTCGGCTTTAGACGACGAGCTTGAAGCCACCGCCTTCAGGCGGTGGTGCATTCACTCAAGAAGAACACCTCAGACATAAGGACGGGCTGGCCTACTTCGGTTCTACCACTTTTAATGGAAGCTCCGCATAGGGCTCTGATGGTGTGGCAGTGTAGGTCATGAGTGCTTCTTCCTTGTCTCCGCTAATCGTAACTATGTGTTCACCCTCAGTATAGGCTGGGATGGTGAATTTGTTAGACATCATGCGCTGTGACCATGAAAGCTTACCGTCAGCAGTGTGAACGGTGACTACTGGCTTAGCCACACCTGGAACGCTGATGTTGCCTAGTAAGCCTACAACTTCTCTACCATCATTATCAGCCTGTTTCACCGCCTTAGGCCAGCCTGGGTATTCTCCAGTAGGCAGACGTTTTGCAATTTCTCCTGAGCGGGGATGGCTGTGGAATGTGACAGTGCGCTTAGTTGTATCAAAATCAATAATGCCAAATCCTGGTACCTGGTATCCAAGATTACTCTGGTGATCGAGGTGGTAAGGTCCTTTAGGATCAGTGTTAGGATTTGCTACTGCGTGGAAGGTGACTTTGTTTTTGAAGCCATCGAGCCGCTTACCAAGGTACTGCTCTGGTTTTGGCACAGGAGATTTATAATAGTTAGTCTTCAGCAATGGATGATATGCGCGAGCGTAAGCATTAGACACAGCAGGTGCGGTGAAGCCGAATACTGCGTCATCATGATTCTCCACTCCATGCTGAACTAGCGTAGAGAGATGCTGATCTCCAGCGATGTGAACGGCACGTGCTGCACGCATGATAGATACTGCACGGTTGCGTCCGCTCTGCGGCCAACCATTGGAGTCCAGATCTGCGATAAGGTATTGACCCGAGTGATGACTTGCAAAGTTACCAAACGGAGACTGACTAAGCACAGCTTTCATCTCGGCTCCATCACTCCAGTCCGTCGCCCATGTGGTGAGAAATTTCTCCTGAGGTTTACCAAGAAGTTCTAGATGCGGGAGGTCCAGCTTTGCGGTGTCAAAGTCTGGGTTGTTGTAGTGATCAGGTCGCTTAGTCTTACTATCTGGAAGACCATTATTAGCAGGTCCACTTTTGAAAAGCCTGTCCCCGAGGATAGCAAAGCTCATGCCACCCCAGTTCCAGTCACAGAAATAAGCTGGGATATTCTGCTCTAGTGAGTTTGGAGCAGGGGAGTCTGGTAAATGTGATGTCTGAGTGCGGTGGACCTGTGAGATGAATTCACCAGGGAATTTATAACCACCATTATTCCAGTTTCCATTAGGTGCCTTGCGCCCACCTGCGGCCCAGTAGTTACCTTGATAGACGTCATGGTCATCTGGGATAGTAGCGCTGGGTAGATCTCTTAGTAATTCATTAAATGCGTAGCAGTGAAATAGCCATTTATAAAGATAGTCTTCATGGATGTTAGCCGCATCCACAAATGATGGTGTGCCTTCATACATCTGGTCACCATAGAAAAATACTAGGTCTGGTTTCTGCTTTAATGTGCGATCAATGATGTCTTGGTGAGGGTAGTAAACTACTTCATCCCAGTTCTTAGGCTGCCCCCATGGGCGGTGTATCACACAGCCCAGAGCGGCGAGACGTACATTTCCGCTAGTAGGCTCAGCTGCTATTCTTCCTGTGTATGTAGCGGGTTTGTCTGATCCGCTGATTGGAAGAGATACGCGATAAGCTACGGATTCTTTTGTATTCCAGTTTTCCACACGGAAGTTTAGTATCTCATCTATTTCGGTGACCACAGATGTTCCTGCTACCTGCCACTTACCACCTCTGTAGAATGAAAGCGTGCCTTCTTTTCCTGCGTTAGGCATACACTGAGCAGTTAGTTTTAGAGTGCCGCGGTCGATGGTGTATTGAGCCATTACGATAGGCCCTACTGCATTGGCATTTGCGCGTGGGGCGCCAGATTTTACTTTGTAGTTAGTAAATAGAAATTCCGCGGAGCTGATGTTCTTGCCCGCACCTTTCAGCGGTTTAGAACCGGGGTGAGCGAGTAGGCCTATGCCGCCTTTTAAGCGTGAAGTAGGGATTGTGCAAAAGATGCTAAGCTTCTGACCGTCTTGATTAGCTGTAAGTCTGAGTGTTTTGAAATCAGAACCTTTGGTATGAGTCTCGGTAGTGATGGTGAAACTTTTTATGCTAGATTTATCTATGGGTGATGGCGAGTTAGCGAGTAGCTTTCCGCTATCAAGATCAATGATTTTTAGAAGCCCTTCACCAGAAATTCCCAGAGCATAACCGGATCCTCGGACGGCAGGATAATTGTTTTTGTTGCCTTTGAAGAAGTCAAAGAGAAGAGCGCGTGATTTATAATTAGGTAGTGAATGTCCGGCTCCAATGATTAAGCCAGCAAGTGCATCTGGAGCTACTTTGGCATGCGCGTCTCCATTCGGAACTAATACAGCATGCAAGCTAACATCTAGATCGCCTTTGCTGATGTCGATGTTTCTCGTCATGTCCATTGCTGTCCTCCAGCTTAGAAACGGACGGTTAGGCGCACAGAGAATTACATCTTCACTATCACCATTCGCTCCCCAATCAGCCATGCGATTGGCCCACCATGTGGGGCCTAGCCAGCGGCTTTCGAGTTTGAAATTATCTATCTGAGTATCTGTTAGGGTGTCCTCAAGTTTCAATTTCGTTAACTCTTCATCAGAGATCTTCTCCGGAGCGACAACGGAAACTGGTGAGGTTACTGCAGGAAGCGCAATCGCAGTCTGGAGCGAAGCTGTGAGTGTGAGCAGTAAGGCTAGAGGTAAGTTTTTCATAATAGAGTCTAGTAATATACTTAGACTCAGCCTCAGTCGAGGACAAATTTTTTCCCAAGTTTCCCAATATATCCCCGTGGCAAATCCCTTATAAATCGAGGTAGCAATAAAAAAGCAGAAGCGACAAAGTTGTGTCGCTTCTGCTGAAATTTATTGATTAGAAGGGATGACTACATCGTTAACTCCGCATGCTTCTTCATAAGGTCATCAGAATTTCCACGTAATATTTCTTTGCCATCTTTATCCATTAAAATGTAGGTAGGGACCATTTCAGCTTTGATGTCCTTAATGAATGTCTTAGAAATGTCAGGCATCAGGACAGTAGGCCAAGGGAACGATTCCTTTTTAGCCCATTGCTTAGCTACATCTAGCTCCTGATCCAGACTTACTTGTATGAGTTCAAGGTTGTCTATTTTTGTAATTTTGTTGTTATACTTTTCCACTAACTGTGGAACTGATAGGCGGCAAGGAGGTCACCAGCTAGCAGTAAAGTAAAGGATGTAGTAATCTGGATTTCCTGCCACTTGTGTCGGAGTATATTTCTCTCCATTGAATTTCTGCACAACAGGAGCGAGGCCTTTTCCAACAGCAGAAGTAGGCGCCTCTGCTGTTGCTGTCTCAGAGGTGTTGTTTTCCTTAGAAGCAGCCTCACTTTCTTTTGGCCCACAAGCAACCATCGTAAACGAGGCGACCAATAGCGTGAATAATTTATATTTCATATCATCCATATTGTGTAGCCTTGATCCAGTCTTTGCAAATATAAATTTCTTGTCGTCTAGAGGTTGGGATTCTTAAATCAAAGATAATGAAATCTCAGATGTGGTGAGCTTTCCTTGTTCTGCTAGAGTCATGAGGAGAACCGTAGAGTAATTTTTAGTCAGAGGGGCGAGCCTGAAAGGAGTATCCTTCTCCATAGGACGTTTCTGCTCAATGTTAGCCATCTCGAGAGCGCTGAAATGGATGATGTTGTCCTCGTGGATGACCATGCTGACCACGCCGGACACTTCTTTATTTGTGATAAATTTTTGCATCGCCTGATCAATTTTTTCAGACAGAGCAGGGGAGGCGTGAACAGGTAGCCAGATGAGGCATCGCCATTTCATCAGGTCTCCACCAGCGTGGATATCCTGCGGAGATAGCTGGGGTGCAGAATGACCATCCAGTATCGCGCTGAGCCTTGAGTCCGTATTGTGATAGAGAAGCGAGGTGCTGATCGCCAGAGAGTTTAACCGATGGGTCATTCTGTCTAGCGCCGCAGGTATAAAGTTCATGGATCTATTGGCTTACCTAAGTTGCATTTTAGTGGCTTTTAAATTTCTAAGCGTTATAGAAATAGCCATATGAGTAATGATCCACTGCACGGAATCACCCTAGAGCGTATGCTCAATGAACTGGTCGATGAATACGGCTGGGAAGACCTAGCGTTCCGAATCCGGATCAACTGCTTCAGTAGAGATCCCAGTGTTAAGTCGAGTTTGAAATTCCTCCGCAAAACATTCTGGGCTCGCGCGAAAGTAGAGGATCTCTATAGGTTCCACATCGGTGTAGAGCCGAAGGAACCTAAGGAATTAAAAACACCTAAGAAAGATAAGTAGCTTTAAAACAGCTCCTCAGAATTCTTAGGTGGTGTGGCACCTATCTTGGTGTAGGCAGTAGGTAGTGCTACTCGGCCTCGGGGGGTGCGTTTTAGAAAGCCTTGCATGATGAGGAATGGTTCGTGGACTTCCTCGATGGTGGAGGCATCTTCGCCTACGGCCACTGCCACTGATGTGAGACCCACGGGACCTCCGTTGAACTTATAAATGACTGCTTCTAGGATGCGCTTGTCCATTTCATCGATGCCGTCTTCGTCTATCTCGATCATGGCGAGGGCGTTGTTAGCGATGTCGGCACTGATCGTCCCATCGGCTTTCACTTGGGCGAAGTCACGCACCCAGCGGAGGAGGTTGTTCGCGATGCGGGGTGTGCCTCGGGAACGTCTGGCTATTTCTAATGCTCCATCGGGGGTGATTTCTATCTCTAACAGACCTGCGGAACGCTCGATGATGACTGCGAGTTCTTCCTTGGAATAGTAGTCCAGACGGTTCACCAGTCCGAAGCGTGAGCGGAGTGGGGCGGTGAGCATTCCCGAACGTGTGGTGGCTCCTACGAGGGTGAATT
>CALFBV010000045.1 GCA_937951395.1 uncultured Rubritalea sp. | reverse complement strand
TGGTGTTATAGGTTCCATACGCCAGCATAATTCACTATTTCAACTATAATACTATTATTATTTTAGGTGAATTTTGTCTCGACTAGTTACTGCCTACTGAGATCACTGAGAAAACTTCCCCCTAGCATTGACCTAGACACGGGTATCATTTAGAAGTCATCCATGCCAGGCATCATTATCAAACCGCGCTCCAGGATCTATCAAGGACACGACTGGGTCTACTCATCTGAAATCCTTAAGACCTTCGGAAATCCAGAACCAGGAGAAGTCATTTCGATGAAGGACTATCGAGATCGTCCACTTGGAAGCGCTATTTATAATCCTGCCTCGCAGATTGTGGCTCGCCGTATTTCTAGGCGTAAGCAGAAGCTGGATGCGGAGTTCTTTAACCGTAGAATTTCACAGTCTATCCAGCTGCGCAAAGATTCTGGAGTGGATATGCAGCTTTGCCGCCTGGTCTGGAGTGAGTCTGATGCCCTGCCGGGAGTTATCGTGGATCGTTATGGTGATCATCTCGTGATACAGACACTGACGCTCGCCATGGAGATGAATAAGCAGCTCATTATCGATGCACTAATAGACCAACTCTCACCAAAATCCATCATTCTACGCAATGATTCACCAATGCTCAAGGCTGAGGGCATAGAGCAAAATATATCGATGGTCTATGGAGAAAGCCCTGGTGCATTCATTGTCACCGCCAATGAGATACAGTTTGAAATAGATCTGTTAGACGGACAAAAAACTGGTCTCTATCTGGACCAGCTAGACGCACATGCAGCTGTGGCTAAGCTAGCTAAAGGTAAACGCGTGCTGGACTGCTTCTGTAATCAGGGCGGGTTCGCGCTCGCTTGTGCTAAGGCTGGTGCCGAGAGCGTGACCGCTGTAGATATTTCCCAATCTGCCATTGATGCCACTAACCGCAATGCCGAGCTCAATGGTGTAGAGATCAATGCAATCAAGCACAATGCCTTTGATTTCCTCAAGGGCTGCGAGGATAAATATGATCTAGTCATTCTCGATCCGCCATCATTTACCAGAAATAAGAAAACGCTTAATGATGCGATGCGCGGCTACAAGGAGATCCACTTACGCGGCTTGAAGTTGCTCGAAAAAGATGGAATAATGTCCACGTTCTGCTGCTCGCACCATGCGAGTAGAGAGCTGTTTATGCAAAATGTGGTGAGTGCATCCGTAGACGCCAAGCGCACGGTGAGACTCATCGAGAACCATAACCAGAGACTAGACCACCCTATATTGCCGGCGATTCCGGAGACGGAGTATCTAAAGGGGTTCACTTTCCAACTAACGCCATCTAGATAACTATTAGGACTTAGCTAATTTCTTAGCGAGGTGGAGTGTAAGCAGGTGCCTGTTGAGATGGCTTATAGGCTGGCTGGTAAGCAGGCGCTTTCCAGCCCCCCCTTGTGCTGTGCTCTGCATGCCACTGCCTATTTTTTGGAAATCCTTACCAAGACCATTCAAGGTGTTGCAAGATACACAGCAGTGGCTAGCTATAACTAGGAGAGACATGTTAATTGTTTTAAACTTCATTATTTTCGTTTTGTTGATTTTGAAGAACCATTAAGTAATATATTCTGATTTAACAAGTAAAATGTGGCATTATCATTAGGCTAATTTATTTATCATGCTAAGAATAGTAGTATGAAATCGTTATTTGCGATCATTCTGCTCGTCGGCAGCCTCTCTGCACAAGAAACACCTGAGAACCCATTAGTTTACGACAAGTCCGCAGATCAGGTAAACGCTGAATACAAGTTCCGTAAACCAGAAAAACTCCTTTAGAAAGCTGATGACTAGAAATCAGAAATTTATGCGTGACTTCGCTAGTTTTGCTGGCATTGATCACCTCAATGAGCGATTTTACACTATTTAGGGAAAAAATGGAGCAGGCAAGCGTGAGCGAAGCTGCCATCAAATCATTCGAACGTAACTTCCAATCTCTAGTAAATAACGAGACTGGAATGATCTCTGAAGACAGCCTCACACCTGTGACTGACCTCGCAGATCTGGAGTCGCTCTCTAGTACATCATCTATAGAATTTGACCCTGAACTCCTCGCTAAGACGGTAGTTATCAAGCTCAACGGTGGGCTCGGCACTAGCATGGGTCTTCAGAAGGCGAAGAGCCTTCTTCCTGTGAAAGGTGACTCCACTTTCCTAGACATCATCGTAGAACAAATTTCTTACCTCCGTGAGTCAACTGGCGCTGAGGTGAAATTCCTCCTGATGAATAGCTTTAGCACTTCTGAAGACACTCTGGAACATCTGGAACAATACGAGGACCTCAACCTCGCAAAGGCGGAAGATGTGGAAATGATGCAGAATCAGATTCCTAAGATTGATGCCAAATCTCTCAGCCCAGCGACTAGTGAAGAGAACCCATCCACTGAGTGGTGCCCTCCTGGTCATGGAGATCTATACGCAGCTATCGCTGGCTCAGGCTGGCTGGATAAACTACTCGCGGATGGTGTAAAATACGCCTTTGTCTCTAACTCAGATAATCTAGGAGCAGTCTTAAACTCTAGTATCCTCAGCTACTTTGCAGATTCTAACAAGCCATTCCTCATGGAAGCCACTCGCAGAACTGAGGCGGACAAAAAAGGTGGTCACCTAGCTATCAGGAAGTCTGATGGTCAGCTTCTCCTCCGTGAGGTAGCGCAGTGTCCTGAGGAAGATTTAGAAAATTTCCAGAACATCGACACTCACCAATTTTTCAATACCAACAGCCTTTGGATCCGTCTAGATGCGCTCAAGGACGCTCTCCAGAAATACGACGGAAGCTTACCTCTACCGATGATCAAGAACTCCAAGACCATCGACCCTAGAGATAAGTCCTCCGCCGCAGTGTTCCAGCTAGAGACTGCTATGGGTGCGGCCATCGAGTGTTTCCCAGGCGCCTCTGCGATCTGTGTTCCACGTTCTAGATTCGCGCCCGTGAAGACTACATCTGATCTCTTCGCACTCAGATCTGATGCCTATGAAACCACTAAAGACGGAAGAATAGCACTCATCGCGAGTCGTAACGGCGAGCCACCAGTGATCAACCTAAGCGACGAATACAAGATGGTGGACATTCTCGAAGGACTCGGCAATCCATCACTCAAGGACGCCACAGCCATCACAGTCTCAGGACCTGTTAGATTCACAGAAAACGTCACTATTAAGGGTAA
>CALFBV010000044.1 GCA_937951395.1 uncultured Rubritalea sp. | reverse complement strand
TGAAGGAATATATAGAAAACCAAGAAGTAGAACGTGGTCAAGATGGGGACTTTGGTGTGGAGGGCGAGTGACTGACCGTCCAGTCGGCTTTAGACGACGAGCTTGAAGCCACCGCCTTCAGGCGGTGGTGCATTCACTTAGCATCTTTTTTGTCCAGCTAGGAAATTGTTTTCCAATATAAGGGCTCTCTTTGAAGGCGGAATAGGAGTTCCATTCTTCCGACCAAACCTGGGCCTACGTGCTTTTCCAAAGAGCGCAAAAGTAGATAGGGAACCTTCCTCATTGACTGGTGATGGTCATTACGTAATTCTCCCCATCATGAGTAAATTATCAAAAGCAGTGAGCATTCATCCGTATTTCAAAATCAATTCAGGTCGCACCGACGACTTCAAAGCTCTGATGGGTAAATTCATTGAGAGTACACAGACAGAGCCAACTTGCCTCTACTATGATTTTAGTATCTGTGGTGATATGGCGTTCTGCCGTGAAGCATACATTGATGCGAATGCTGTCCTAGCGCATCTGGGAAATGTAGGTGCCCATATAGAGGCGTCTGGCGAGGTTTCCGAAATGGTGCGTTTAGAAATCCATGGACCTGCGGCGGAACTAGCAAAGCTAAAAGAGCCCCTAGCAGAGTTGCCAGTGAAGTTTTATGAGCATGTAGCAGGAGCTCAGTTTTAAATCAACTCTCTATGAGTGATGCTGAAAGTGTCCATGTTGTGGTGGTAGGCGGAGCAGGTTTTTATCACAAAGGAGCGGATGAAACATTGCCGAGCAACCTTAAAATTATGAGGTTGCCAGCATGCAGCTCTGAATTAAATCAGGCTAAAACACTCTGGGGTATGCAATAAAGATTGGGAAGATTTAGATGAACTTGAAGACGCAATTACAGCCCGCAATACGCTAAGTATTTCTCCAACTAAAACTTACCTGTGAGAAGAGAGTTTGGTTACTAGAAGGGTAAGCCGCCACCTTTGCCGCCTTTGCCACCGAGGCCTTTCATCATGTCTTGCATGCCATCCATGCCGCCCATTTGTTTCATCATTTCTTTCATCTTGCCGCCTTTGCCGCGGAACATTTTACGCATTTCACCGAACTGCTTGAGTAGCTTGTTGACCTCGATGACGGAGGTGCCACTACCGAGAGCGATACGTTTTCTGCGGGTGCCTTTAATGATTTCTGGACGAGCGCGCTCCTTAGGTGTCATAGAGAGAATGATGGCTTCCATGTGAGCCATTTTCTTTCCTCCGAGCAGATCGGTAGGGAGTTGCTTCTTGAGCTTCTTCATTCCTGGAAGCATCCCCAGGATTCCATCGAGTGGTCCGAGATTCTTGATCATGTTCATCTGGTTGAGGAAGTCATTGAAGTCAAATTTACCACTCTGCATACGCTTGGCAGCGTTCATGGCGTCTTTCTCGTTGATCTTATCCGCCATGTTCTCGACCATGGAGACGATGTCTCCCATGTCTAGGATTCTACCGGCCATACGATCCGGATGGAACTCTGAGAGGCTGTCTAGTTTCTCACCTTCACCGATGTATTTGATCGGCTTGCCAGTGACGGCACGCATGGAGAGTGCCGCGCCACCGCGCGCATCACCATCGAGCTTTGTAAGGACGATGCCTGTGATGCCTACAGCGTCATCAAAGTGAGTAGCAACTGAGACTGCCTGCTGACCTGTAGCTGCATCAGATACGAGTAGCGTTTCCTTAGGGTCTAAGAATTTGTGGAGCTCCTTGAGTTCACCGATGAGTTTGTCATCTATTTCCTGACGACCAGCGGTGTCAAATATAAGCACGGTGCCTTGCTGTGTATCTGCCCATTTAAGTGCGTCTTTAGCTACTTTGATGAGATTTTTCTCACCTGCTTCAGGCTTATAAATGGGAACGTCTATCTGCGCTGCAAGAGTAGCGAGCTGCTCGATGGCTGCTGGGCGATAAAGGTCACAAGCGATGAGTAATGGACGACGTCCTTCTTTCTTAAGGCGCAGAGCGAGCTTAGCAGAAGTAGTAGTTTTACCAGCACCGTTTAGACCTACCATGAGGATGCGTGCGGGTGGGTTTAGATCCAGAGGTGACTGGTCTCCACCGAGTAGGGCTGTGAGTTCATCATGGAAAATTTTGACAATCTGCTCACTAGGCTTGACGGACTTCATGACCTTTTCCCCGAGTGCCTGTTCCTTGACTTTAGCGATGAAATCTTTGGCAACCGAAAATTCCACATCAGCTTCTAGTAATGCGAGACGGATCTCACGGAGTGCGTCAGTGATGTTTTTTTCGGAGATTTTTCCTTGGCCTCGGAGTTTTTTGAATACGCCTTCGAGATTATCTGAGAGTGAGTTGAACATGAAATTGGTAATAGGTTACGGGTGAATGGGAAGTGTGGCTCTTAGAGGTCAGTTTTTTTAAGGGAGTGCTGGAGCTGTTTTTGGGGTGTAGGCGGCTTCTTTGTCAATGACGAATGTCCATTCCATAGCGGGCTGGTAAGATTTGTCATCGATGAATTTCCACTGAACGGATGCGGTGCAGTGACTGGTTCTGAGGCGGCGGTTTACTTTCCACTTAATGGTCTTGGTCTCAGGCTCATACGTAGCAGGTACTTTTCCGAAGCCCGCGATACGCATAATGATAGAAGATTCATCCAGATTCTCTACTTTAGAAAGGTCCGCAGTGATGATAGGCATCCGAGTTTTGATCTTTTCTCCAGCTGTAGGAAAGACTTGATGAGGCATGTCCTTTTTAAATACCGCGCCTGAGGTGCTTCTTGAAATTGCATTGGCTGGGAATGTTGTGGCGTGCTTGAAAATGTAGTCGTGCTTATCTTCACCGAGAATGACGTAGCGCGGGATGATATTGTCATCGTTCTTGCGGGTGACTTTACCGGGCTTCACTGTGAACAGATGTTTGTAGCCTAATATAGCGGCAGTTTCATACATCTCAGGAGTGTGTAGCCCGCCGGGGTATACATAGGTGTCGATGGCCTGACCGAATGTAGATTCGAGAATTTTCTTAGATTCTCCGAATTCTATATCAATGAATTGCTTGTAAGCTTCGTCTCCCAGACGCTGATGCTGTCGGATTTTCGAGGGCATGGGGTGGGAGACTGAGTGGGAGCCAATGGTGCAGCCATTCTGCATCATTTCCTTGATCATTTCTGAGGTCATCGAGCTTCCTCCACGGTCGATGTAGTTCGTATAAAGATAGACTGTGAATGGATACCCGAACTCCTTGAGAATAGGGTAAGCATCCGTGTAAACAGACTTCCAGCCATCATCGATTGTAATTAGGACGGATTTATCAGGAATGGATTTTTTTCCCTGCTTCCAGAGGGTGAAGTCTTCAAGTGTGATGACGTTGAGCTTAAGATCTTTGATTGCCTGCATTTGACTGCGGAATTTCGACGGGCGGATAAGCATTTCCCTAACTTTACGAGTGCTGGAGAAATCGTGATATCCTAGGACAGCAACTCGGACATGATCTTCTTCAGGTGCCTCAGGAGTTGGCGCAGGGCTCTGTGCCTGAGCGATAGATGTGACTAAGACGGTGAGTGCGGTGATGAGTGTTTTAATGAAAATCATAGTGCTGATTGATGAGGAAAGATTAGCTCTATCAGGGGATTTAGCAAGTCAGGATTTGACCTGAGGTGGGGGAGGCTCTATATCTCTTTGGGATGTCAAAAATCCAGATACTGCCAGATGTTTTAGCTAGCCAAGTAGCGGCGGGTGAAGTGGTGGAGCGTCCTGCCAGTGTGGTGAAGGAGATGGTGGAAAATTCTATCGATGCTGGGGCGAAGCATGTGGAGGTGGAGATCCATAAAGGTGGAGCCTCACTGATCAAGATAACCGATGATGGAGGCGGAATGAATAAGGAAGACGCGCTGATGTGTCTGGAGAGACATGCTACGAGTAAGCTTCAAAATGTGAAACAGCTGGCGGCAATTTCCACGATGGGATTCCGTGGCGAGGCAGTGCCCAGTGTGGCGAGTGTTTCTAAAATGCGGATCATGACGCGCCAGGTAGAGAGCGTGGAAGGGACAGAGATCATAATTGATGGCGGAGTGGTGAAGGATATACGTGTCACGGGAATGCAGCCTGGGACGGTATTTGAGATTAAGAATTTATTTTTCAATGTACCAGCAAGGCGAAAATTCATGCGGACGGAGAGCACGGAGTCTGCACATGTGGAGCATCAGGTGAAACTCCACGCGCTCGCTTATCCAGAGGTAAGGTTTACTTATAAGAAAGATGGTCGAGTGGTGTTCGATGTCCCCGCCACTAGAGATAGAAGAACGCGTATCGCTGGGCTTTCTGGAGCGGAGATAGGCAGAGCGCTCATCGAAGTTCCGCTTACTGAGCAGAGCAGCATGGAGGTGCTGGGTTATGTCTTGCCAGCAGATTATGCGCGCAAGGGGCGGAGGCAGCAGTTTGTGTTTCTCAATGGCAGGCCCGTGGAAGATGCTGCGATCAGTAGAGCAATCAAGGATGGCTTCAAAGGTGGTGTGGTGGATGGGCTAAATCCTACCGCTTGGCTCTGGATCAGTATGGATCCTGCGCTAGTGGATGTGAATGTCCACCCGGCAAAAAAAGAGGTAAGGTTTCATAAACCCTATGATGTTCGTAATCTAGTTCTCACTGCGGTAGAGGCGCGGAGATTGCCCGAGGCGAATGCAAGTCTAGTAGCTGTGGCTCCCCTTCGTGGAGAAGCGAAAATTATTTCTAGAAAAAGTGGCGAAATTTCTCCCGTAGTTCGACAGCCTGTTCAAGAAAAAGCTGTGCAGATGGAAGCTCCTAAAGTGGAGGTTAAACAAAGTTCCCCGGAGCCTTTTCCTGATCCAATACCTCAGCAAGAGGTGTTAGAGATAGAGGACGTGGAGCGTCCTAGATTCAAAATACTTTCAGTCCTACATGATACTTATATCCTGATGGAGGGAGAAGATGGTTTAGTTCTGTTAGAGCCAAAGGCTGCGAGAGATAGAGTGGCATACGAGGGAGTTCTACTTGCTGTGAAAGAGAGCGGGGGGATAGAGAGCCAAGGCTTACTAGTTCCAGAGGTGATTGATCTCGAAGCGCGTGATCTTGATGTGGTGATGAGTAATTTAGAAAATTTCAGCGAAGCCGGAATTTCCATCGAACCCTTTGGAGGTAGTTCTATTCAGGTACGGAGTTTGCCAGCACTGGTGCATGTAGAGAACCCTCGGGAGTTTATCACTACCATGATCGATGAACTGATCGACACCCAAGGTGGGCGTCGCGGTAAGCAGATGGCGTTCGAGGCATTTGCAGAAACACTCTCTAACAGAATATCAAAATACGAGCGTTGTGATTTGCGTGGCGTGGATAATCTGTTAGATGAAATGTTCGCCTGTGATCTGCCCTATTGTACACCTGATGGAAGGCCTACTTTGATCCAAATTTCGATCAAGGAACTGGAGAAAAAATTTAAAGGATAACTTATAAATGAGTGTGCTACTAGTAATAAGGGATGACCAATTCAGAGACAGGCTAGTGAGCCTGGGGCTGAGGTTTGCTGCGGCTAAGGATAAGGAGCTCTATGTCATAAATCTTAGCTCTGGCTCTGGGGTGCCCGATGTGACCCAGCTGAAGTGGGCTGGTGAGGAGGTGAAGTCTATAGCGCTCACGACTCCTAATCCATTTCGCACCATCAAGGATGTGGTGACCTCACTTAGCCCAGAAATGCTGGTGCTTAATGACGCTACTGATCACCCTGAGCAGTATTCGAAGGTGATCAATCAAGCGATAAACGAG
>CALFBV010000043.1 GCA_937951395.1 uncultured Rubritalea sp. | reverse complement strand
CTATCTAATTCGTTCAATAAAAGGTTTGAAGTCTTTTTCAAACTAATTGTCATAAAGCTATAAAAGTGTGCATTTATGATGGCAAGAGATCTGTTATATCACTCAGATGACATCAGTATAATCAATGCAATGAGAAAGAACATAATGATTTTGTCTAAGCTTCACCTCCATTTCATGAAAGTTTTTGCCTTCGTAGCCTGCTTACCTATATGTGGAAATCCCACCCGCGCTGAGAAGACAGATACCATCACTCTCTGCTGTATTTCCGACAGCTATTTCGAAAAACACTTCGAGAATACTAAAACGACCCCTATTTTACAAACTAAGAGCATGATTTACCCAGCATCATTTATTCTGCATGATGCGCTAAAAGGATGATTTAACGGAGAGACAAAAGCCCAGATCCGCACCCGATCGGCTAAGGCATACGCTAAAAAGCAGCAAATTTCTTTGACGGGTGGATACAGTATTTTCAATAATTTAGAGGAAAAATAACAGCTAGAGGTAAGTTTTTTTATTTTTATAAAGTTTTCGCTTGGCAAACGCACCCATATCGTGCAGTTTTCCGCCCCATTGCTGCACCAATTGCGGTAATAACAAATTTTAACGACCACAAAAATCATGGTAGCACTTCGTCTCAGCCGTCAAGGCACAAAAGATCGCCCTTATTACAAAATCGTAGCAGTAGATAGCCGCAAGCGCCGTGATGGCCGTCCTATCGAGCAGCTAGGTACATACAATCCAATGGTAGAAGGCGTAAACTTCACTATCGACATCGAGAAAACAGAAAAGTGGCTCAGCAGCGGAGCACAGCCTTCTGACACAGTGAAAAGCATCATCAAGAAAGCCCAAAAGCAGGCTCTTGAGGCGTAATCACTTCTTAATCTAGTCCGATAAATTTACAAAATTTCAAGCCACATGTTCGCATGTGGCTTTTGTTGTATCTATATAGAAATGTCAGCTCAGATTTTTGACATTTGAGAAAAATCGTCTAGTATCCCACTATGCCAGCTATAAAAACTCAGGAAACTGACTACGACTCCATGATCCCATTCCAGAGCCACGCTCCTGGATACTGGCCAGCAGATGCCATGGAGAACTGGGATAACCCTAAATGGCAGCTCAAAAACAGGATCAACTCTCTCAATGAGCTAGAGAAGCACATCAATCTCACTCAAGAAGAGCGCACAGGAATTATCCTCTCAGGTAATAAGTTGGCTATGTCCATCACTCCGCATTTCATGAACCTAGTGGATAAGGATGACCCAGACTGCCCTATCCGCAGGCAAATCATTCCTCGCATGGAAGAAACCCTAGATGACCCACAGGAAATGGATGACCCATGTGGTGAAGACAGCCACATGCCAGTGCCAGGCTTAGTCCACCGCTATCCTGATAGAGTATTATTTTTAGTCACAGACCGCTGTGCATCCTACTGCCGCTACTGCACTCGAAGCCGAGTCGTATCTGGAGTAGGCGAGCAGCAACTAGATACCCAGACGGAAGCAGCATTCGAGTATCTGGAAAACACACCCGCAGTGCGCGATGTGCTGCTTTCCGGTGGTGACCCACTACTGTTTTCCGATGGTAAATTAGAGAAAATCCTCAAACGGCTCCATGCTATCCCGCATATCCAATTTATCAGAATAGGCTCCAGAATCCCTATCTTTTTACCACAGCGCATCACAGATGACCTGTGTAATATGCTGAAGAAATACCATCCACTTTTCATTTCCATCCACACAAATCACCCCAAAGAACTCACTACTGAGGTCAAAGTAGGGCTGGAGAAGCTCGCAAATGCGGGCATCATGACTGGCAATCAGAGCGTGCTTCTTAAAGGAGTGAATGATACTGTAGATACACAGAGGGCTCTAGTTCACAAGCTTCTCATGTGCCGCTCCAGACCGTATTACCTTTACCAATGTGACCTTATCAAAGGCTCATCTCACCTTCGTACGAGCGTGGCTAAGGGCATCGAAATCATCGAGGGCCTCCGTGGTCACACCTCTGGCTACGCCATCCCTCAATACGTCATCGATGGACCCGGTGGTGGCGGAAAGATCCCCATCAACCCTGACTACATCAAGGAAATCACCCCTGAAAAAGTAGTGCTCAGGAACTACGAAGGAAAAGAATTCACCTACCCAGAGCCACGAAGCGCTAGGGTGGAAATTTAGTCATCATTGCTATTCCGAGAAATATAGTTGCGCTCAGTGAGAGACGGTCTAATCTAGTGCTAGTTGGTTGAATATCTTCCTTCTACAACTTTTTCATGCAACTTTTCCACGCACAACTATCTAGATACATCCCACACCCTCATCGGGACTCGTGGATGCGGAATAATCTAGATGCTTGGCTCCAATTACTTAGGATAGCGAGTTTTTTAACTCTAATCGCTGCAGCTTGGAGCATATTCAGAACAGCATCACCTCTAGGAATCACTGACCAGTTTCAGCCCATCTTAGAGGAAGCTACAGGTAAGTTTTTTGAGGAAAATGATAATGGTCGATTTAGCTCTGACGACCTCCAACTATACATTCAGTATGGCTTCTCAGCCTTCTTCTTCATCGCCGCCTTCATCAGCCTGCGCTGTGGAGAAGATGCTAAACCTAAATATATCATTTCCGTATTTATAACGGGCTTACTGCTCGTCACCGCAGCGGTGAAGCACTATTTCAGCTCAGATTTCGAACTAATATCCATCATCCCTTTCTTGCTTCCCATCGCCACACCATTCCTACTCCTTAGCTACCGACGTCTCGCCAATAAAGTAGACCACTGGAACTACTACGCAAATTTCCTCTGCGTAACGACCATCTTCGGCAATGCCCTCACCTATCTTTTCTCTCCAGCTAAAGTCCCTCTCTTTAACTCCTCCACTTTCAGCTCTGTGGGCATTCCAGGCTCTGCTGGGGATACAATGCTCACTGTTTTCTCCTATATTGCCATATTCTTCGCGCTACTCACCGCCTTTGCCATCACGCGCAGGCTCGGACTTTTTGCACTCATTATCATCGGGGTCCTCTCTTCTATTTACCGTGTTTTAGCATTATCATTTAGTAGTGAATCCACTATGAGCTTCGATCTCATCATCGCAGATTTTTTCTTCTATGCCTCCTACTGGATCATCCCAATACTCATCCTACTGAGCCTCGCATCTCGCAGAAAGACTCAAACTCTAAAGCTCTAAAACTAATAGCACCCTACACCTATGGAATCGACTAATTCTTACATCGCTATCTCTAGCACCGGTTCTCCCCTCTTCTTTTAGGAGGTTTTGAATCCGCTATACCTTAGCCAATTCTTCTAACAGAACTTGAGACATCTTGATTCCGCCCTCGAAGTTCTCGATATAATAGTTCTCATTTGGCGCGTGGATTTGGCAGTCTGGCAGGGCTAAACCTAACAAAAGCGAATCGGCTCCGAGAATATCCTGCATGTCCTTGATAATAGGAATACTCCCACCCTCACGGATCAGCACAGGCTTTTTACCAAAGGCTATTTCCAGTGCTGCTTGCCCAGCTTTACCGAACGCTGAATTTGGATCTACGTAGTATGGCTTGCCATCATGCCCCACTTCCACCTCTAGCGTAACGCCTGCTGGCGTGTGCTTCATAAGATGGGCTTCTACCTTTTTCGCGATGTCTTTTGGCTCTTGGTCTGGAACTAAGCGAAATGAGAACTTAGCCATCGCTTCAGCAGGGAGAACCGTCTTGCTTCCTTCGCCTTGATAGCCAGAACCTATGCCATTGACCTCCGCTGTAGGTCGCGCCCATAGCCTCTCAGCACTAGTATAGCCAGGCTCACCAAAAATTTCTGGTGATCCCGTAGTCTCCAAAATATCCTTTGCTGCCACCCCCGGAACTTGCGCCCACATCTCACGCTCCCAGTTTTCTAGAGGCTTCACATCATCATAGAATCCATCAATCGCTATCTTCCCATCCCCATCGTGCAAGCTCGCCACTAATCTAGCAACAGCCGTTGCAGGATTCGCCACTGCTCCACCATACAGCCCAGAGTGAAGATCACCACTTGGACCTCTCACCGTCACTTCACAGCATGCGATACCACGTAGACCGTAGCCCATCGTAGGAACACCGCGCGCTACCATTCCTGTATCTGAAACAGCGATGATATCACAAGCAAGATCTGCTTTATGCTTCTCAAGAAATGGCACTAAGCTCGGACTACCCACTTCTTCCTCTCCCTCAAAGAGGAAAATCAAGTTCACAGGAAGCTCCCCCTTTTCCTCTAACATCTGCTGAACGCCGAGAACGTGTGCCATCATCTGACCTTTGTTATCCGTAGATCCCCTGCCCCAGATTCTCCCATCTCTGATCTCTGGCTCGAACGGTGGACTATCCCACAGTTCAACTGGATCAACAGGCTGCACATCATAATGCCCATAAATAAGCACCGTCTTGCGTCCTTCTTGGTGAACATTCCTCGCTACTACAATAGGATGCTTAGGCGTCTCATGCAGCTCAACAGCTAGCTCCATAGAGGTAAGTTTTTTCACCAGCCACTCGCCACAAGCTCGCACATCCTTGGCGTGCTCACTCGCAGTTGAGATGCTCGGGAATCTCAGGAATTCAAATAAATCGTCCAGCTGTTCTTGAAGTTGTTCGGTCATACCGTAATACTCTTCCCTTAATTCTTAAATCTCAAGCTTCAAACACATAATATTCATCTCTTTGCTATCTATCCTAGAGATGCTAAAATCTGCACATCCAATTACCTATCGCAACACACCCATGACACCACAACAAAAACGCTCCTTTCGATCCATCATTGCATCGAACTGTTTTATCAGAATCGGTGACACCCTCTCAGACCCCAAGACCATCCTCACTTGGCTACTCTCAGCGCTTGGCTCACCCGCCTTTGCCGTTAGCATTCTCGTCCCCATCCGTGAGTCAGGCTCCATGCTGCCCCAGATATTTCTCGCTAGCTACATCAAGAAGTTTCCCAAGCGAAAGCCCATCTACACCACAGGACTCATCACCCAGTTCATTTGCATCATCGCCATTGGCATCGCCGCACTATTCTTGTCCCCCATTCTAGCAAGCTCCATCGCAATGATAGCCCTCGCCTTCTTCTCCACCGCAAGAGCCTTCTGCTCCATCACCTCTAAAGACATTCTAGGACGCGCCATCCCTA
>CALFBV010000042.1 GCA_937951395.1 uncultured Rubritalea sp. | reverse complement strand
AGGTGAGGTTTCCTTCCTAAATAAAGCGGCTGGGCAATATGCTGTTGAGCTAGCTTTGGGATGGAATAAGAACCTGCGTGATGTCCATTCGTCTGAAAAGATAGCTCTGATAGATTTGTGTATCCCGACACTACGTAGATTAACCATGCCAGAGTATGAGAGATTCATCGAGATCACTCGCTGGATGATCGCTAGTGATGGCGAGGTCGACATCTTTGAGTTTATGTTACAGAAGGTGTTAGAGAGGCATCTGTCATCACATTTCTTGCATAACGGTGCCGTGAAAACACGTTACACCAAAATCAGCAAGCTAGTGGGAGAGGTAAATATCCTTCTATCTACGATGGCAGGAATTGGCGCGTCTAACGGAGAAGAACTAGTGAAGGCATATGGAGCCGCCTCAAATGATCTACCCAAGCTAGGTGAGAGAATTTCCATCCTCCCTCCAGAGCGATGTGGTCTGGCAGAAGTGGATAAGGCATTAGACAAACTAGAGCAGGCAAGTCCTCCTATTAAACGTCAGGTGCTTCATGCCTGTGGTCTCGCTGTAATGAACGACGGTGTGATGGAGAATAAAGAAGCAGAAATGCTGCGAGCCGTAGCAGATGCGATTGGGAGTTCATTGCCGCCATTTGTGCATAGATAACTGAACAAGGGAATGGAAAGAGAGCCAACAGAGTTTGAATCAAGCGTCTACGAAGCACTTTGCAGAGTGCCTGCTGGTAAAGTAGTGACGTATAAAATACTAGGTGATGCCATTGGCTGTGGATCGGGGCGTGCGATAGGGAATGCGATGCGCAATAATCCATATGCACCAGAAGTGCCCTGCCATAGAGTGATTCTTTCAAATCATAAAATTGGCGGATTTATGGGGGATGTCATTGGTGATAAGATTGAGAAAAAACGTGATCTGTTAGAAAAAGAAGGCGTAAATTTCGACGATGAGGGGAATTTGTTAGATGCTAATTGTTTGTTAGCGAGCGTACCGAGCGAGTGATTTTTTTGTTCGGTGGCTAGAGAGATCTGTGCTAAATATTTGGGATGCATGAAGACGTAGAGAGAATTTTAGTCAGTGAAGAGGTGATCCGTCATCGTATCGATGGCTTAGCTAAGAGGGTATTAGAAAAAGGCGAAGACAATATCATGATCGTTGTGCTGCTCAAAGGCGCACTTATATTTGCTGCAGACCTCTTCAGACGCATGCCGGTGATACTGGACTTAGAATGTCTCAATGTATCTAGTTACCACGGTGGAATGGAAAGTAGCGGGGTAGTGAAATTCTTAGATGCCACAATGCCAAACTTTGATGGCAAGCGCGTGGTCGTGGTAGATGATATCTACGACACAGGGCTCACCATGAAATCTGTCTGTGACAAAATTAAAAAATCTGGAGCTCTCTCAGTAGAGAGCTGTGTGCTACTCGCGAAAGACAAGAAGCGCGACGTCGAATATGAGCCAGACTACGTAGGCTTCACCATCGGTGATGAGTTCGTCATCGGCTATGGTTTGGATTATAAAGGGAAATATCGTAACCTTCCCTACATCGGCGTTCTCAAAGAGGATGCTATTTAATTATATTTCTCTCTGGCGAAGTCATGAAAATATCGTAGCCTTAGACTATGCGATGTTCAGTAATTAGAGAATTAGATAGGTTAGAGGATTTCTTAAAGCACAAAGGTCAGCTTCACTGCTCAGTGATTCAGGGCTTAGACTTTACGGAGGTGGATATAGACTGGGAGAAACTAGACTTTAGTGGTGCTGTCTTCCTCGGCTGTCATTTCCCCAAAGATATCTCAGTGGATTTCTTAATCAACAGTGGGGCAGTAGTCTTCCCTAATCTTCCTAACCTTCCCTATAATCCCTACCGAGCAGAGCTCTATACACGTGAGGAGCTCATGCAGGGGTGGACTCGGAGAGAGGATCAAAGTGTGGATAAGAAAATTTATGATCATTTCGAGGCAAAAGGTAGAGCAAAGCCAGATGTCTTAGAGTCATTAGCTCAGCGACTGCATGACCATGCAGTGGATGATGGTCTTAGGGATCTGTTAGAGGGAAGAGTAGAGGATGATGGGGTGAAGAAAGTAGTCGCAGTCATGGGTGGCCATGGCACACCTAGGACAGACCCTTATTATAAGAAGATAGTAAAACTTACCCGTGATCTAACTCGTGCGGGCTTCTTCGTGGCATCAGGTGGAGGTCCCGGTATGATGGAGGCAGCTAACCTGGGAGCATGGCTGGCTGGGGTGGATGATGATGGGCTGGAAGAGGTGTTTGCGATCCTTGCAGAGGCTCCGGTTTATAGTGATGCTGGCTATATGGAGGCTGCACAGAGTGTGATAGATCTGCATCCACATGGACGCTCATCTATCGCAGTACCAACATGGTTCTACGGTCATGAACCTACGAATTTATTCAGCAAACACATCGCCAAATACTTTTCTAACAGTATCCGTGAAGACGGACTGCTGGCTATCGCTGAATATGGAGTCATTTTCGCACCAGGTAGTGCGGGGACTACACAAGAAATCTTCATGGATGCTACACAGAATCACTACGTGACCTTCGATAAAGTTAGTCCAATGGTGTTTCTAGGAGAAGAGCGCTACACCCAAGAAACGATGATTTATCCGTGCATCAAGCAACTCGCAGAAGGCAGAGAATATGCGAACATGCTAACCTGCACAGACGACACTCAAGAGGTCTTAGACTTCATCATCAGCCACCCACCCTACGAAACCCAGGGGTAAGGTTTTCGTAAGCAGAGCTCCAATAGAAATATGATGAAGAGACGATTAGCGCTTGTGGTTATGGCTGCTGTCACTTCTCTGGGTAGTCAAATATGCAGGGGAAAGCTAGGGTTCGGACGATTGAGCGTTTGAAAATGACGGAGGATAGTAAGGTTTTTTATAAAGCGATGGTGGGGAAGGATGGAAGGCTGATCCTTGTGAAGGATACGTATGCGAGTTATCTTACTGGTGGATGTAGTGGAGCTGAAGAATTTAATGGATCGTTGAATCCGTTTTATGGTGGTGAATTTGATGCGGAACATAATTTTGGACCTGAGTTTACTTTCGAGATCTATATACAGAAGCATTTGAATGAGCCTGTTCTAATGATCAAGACAGCATGGGGTGGTAAGAATTTACTCCATCAGTTTCGTTCTCCGAGTGGTAGAGTTTACGCGCTGGATGAAAAGAAAGCGGCAAAGTTTAAAGCTGAGGGAAAGCTGGAAGAAGCACTCGCGGAGCATAAGAAAAATACGGGAGAGTATTACCGACTGATGAAGGCGGCACCAGCAGCTATGGAAGAATTCAAAGGCTCCGTGTCCGCGGTCTACACTGGTCAATACTGGGATATGAAGGCTACCGAGCTTCAATAAAAAATTGAAGTAGCTACTGAGAAAGCAGTGAAAGCAAAGGATCCCGAGTATAAAACTAAACCAGCAGCGTTACGTAATGCGAAAAATAAGATGAGGGAGGAAGTAGCAAAGGAAGCGCTCACTACTGAAGAGCAAGCCTTCATGAAGGCGGCTATTTCCAACGCGGCCTATCATTAAAACGGCTCAGTATACACTTATGGCAACATTGGAGAAGCCTTCGCAGAATCTATGGTGAGTTTGCATGGGGGGAAGTAAAAGCTAAGAAATTTTGGAGTATGCACGTTATTGCTTATGAAATCTTCAACTACCGAAGAAGCCATGAGAAGAAAAAGAAATGTGCATGTGAATGATGATGAACCAGCGTTGGATATATCCTCGCTGATCGATGTGTGCTTTTTGTTACTGATCTATTTTATAGTGACGAGTACGATGCAGCCAAGGGAACAGGATCTGCCAATGACTCTGCCAACGATTAATGCAACGAATGCACCAATAGACAGGGCTAACTCGTCTTGGATAGTGGATGAATAAGTTAAACATTAGGCTTGTACGCTATATCTAGTGGTGCATAATGCCTAGATGTCTAACAAAACGCGACGAGAACAATATTCAACAGGATTTCCTCAAGGATTTGATAGTT
>CALFBV010000041.1 GCA_937951395.1 uncultured Rubritalea sp. | reverse complement strand
CAGCTATTTCTTTAATCATTTCTGACGATTCCTGATCAACTGTTTCTACTCCAAGAGTCGTAGATCCCCCGGTCGTCTAAGCAATGGGCTATTTTCCCACCATCTCGTTTATTAGAAAAACAGACAAAGCCCATAAGCGGAACATGGCTAGCCACAGGGCCATTTTTGAAGTCATCGAGAACTGCTTCTATAGATTCTATCCTTTCAGCAGCTCCAGATAGGCGGTCTTCTTTTTTACAAATTTTGAGAATCTCTTTGAATGTTTCAGTAATCATTGGACAGTTAATTTTAATCTAACAGTGCATTTCCCCTTTCATCAAATGGCACCCAAAGAAGTGAGACACTCTGCACATCGATGTCTTTTTTGTAGGGCTTCACTTGCTCAGTCTCTAGCTCTAGAAGCAGCGGATCAAATCTATCTGCGAGATCATTGAGTTCCTCTCTCATGTCTGCCTCCATATCCGCTATGAGATCTTTTAGGTCATCCACCTTTGCTTCTGCTCTTTCCACATCTTGGCTCTGTTTACGTGATCTACTGTATGAGTTAGCTACGGTTCTTCCCTTACTAATAGTAGAAGCGCTCATCTTTCGTTTGCCGAAAATCATCCCTATTACTGCACCTACGACATTCCCAGTAGTCTGCATTTTAGCGCTCGATGCCTCAGACTCTTCTCTGTCTAGAGTTGCCTCAGCTCGATCTAGCTGACCCTCTTTAGTGTCTATCTTCTTTTGAAGTTTTGCCCTCATGGCATCCACAGCCTCATCACGCATCTCGCGCGCTTCGTGAGAGAGTCTACCTCGGAAGTCTGCCTCACTCTCGCCCATTTTGGAGTATTTTTTCACTAACGGAGCATAGAAGACATTCACACGTTCATTCCGGTAAATCCAGTCTTCGAAGTCATCCTCCACACCTTTGTAATTATCTGCATTCATCGCAAAGGCTGGTAATTCATCATAGCCAGCTTCTTTCCGCGGCTCATAGTCGAATTTATCCAGAGCCACATGACACACCACATTTTCTTTCCAGTTCACGCCCTCAGCGCTCATAGCATTGATAAATCTCACTCTTCTCGAACCTTCCACCCCAGTCTTAGAATTACTAAAATGAACACTCGCCTCACGGAGTAAATGCGGACTATAGGTCACCCCATCCGCATCGCCTGAAAACGGCAGGAAATTTTCCTTCACGCCCGTTCCCACCGGAGGGCGCTCACCTACTTTTTCTTCTGGTTCAGGTGCTGATGAAGGCATGCCCATTGGGTTAGATTTACCAGCTGGTGCGTTCCTAGAGCTTTTCACCTCGAAGGCTTCACGCTTGGGATCCATCAGAGTCTTGATCTGTCTTCTAGTCATCGGGCCACGCAGATAGCTCATCACCCAGCGCACGTGAAATACCACTGGAGCATTCTCATGGACGTTGTTCATCAAGAACACCCTGCTTCCCAGACCTGCGAGTAATTCCTCCATGGCACCTCTATCGAACCCACCATCTTGACTCGCTGCTGCACCTTCTAGACCATCCAGCACACGTGCCTTATCTCGCTCTGTCTGGAGTCTTCCCAGCCACCAAGTGCCTATATTTGACAGTGCCTTGTAGTCCAGATCCACGGGATTCTGGGTCGCTAGTAACACACCGAGACCAAATGCACGCGCCTGTTTCAACATCGTTAGCATTGGCTTCTTGCTTGGAGGATTCGCAGTGGGTGGTAGGTAGCCGTAAATTTCATCCATGTAGAGCATCGCACGCAGACTAGTAGTTCCGCTCTGCATCCGCATCCACCCCAGCATCTGGTTCAGAAGAATACTCACGAAGAACATCCGCTCGCTGTCATTGAGATGAGCGATTGAGAAAATAGACACTCTCGCCCGTCCATCATCATGATAAAGCATTTTCTGAATATCTAGTGAAGGTCCCTCCATCCATGTCGAGAAGCCTGGACTAGCTAGGAGGTTATTAAATTTTAACGCCAGCTCCTGACGTTTTTTCCCAGGATAAAAACTCTCCAAATCAATAATTCCTACTTTGCTAAATTTTGGTTTCTGGATATTTCGGATCAACGCCTCGATGCTCAAACTCTCATCAGCCATCCAGGCATGTTGGAATATAGCACTCATCAGCACTGCCTCTGGGCTCTGGATAGGATCTGCATCCACACCCACGAGCGATAGCAAGGAACTCACCGTGCTCTCAATTCTCTCGCCTAACATTTCCCCATCATCCAGCACCTCAAATGGGGGCACATCTAGCGAGCTAAGAATGCTCACTGGTATACCTGCTTTGCTACCTGGAGTGAACACATTTACATCCACCTTATCTCTAAATTCTCTTACCCGCTCTGGACTCTGCCCCCAATCACCAATCCCTTTCTCCCACATCCGTGCTGTCTTCTCCGCATGCTCATCGGGAGTTCTCCCTTTTTTGATCGCATCATCCTCATTAATCCACGGACGAAAATCACTGCCCTTAAAATCTGGAAACGCCAGCATCATATTCGCGATGTCTCCCTTTGGATCGATCACAATCGCAGGGATATTATCCATCACAGCTTCTTCTAACAGACCAATGCAAAGACCAGTCTTACCAGAACCTGTCATCCCCAGCACCACACCGTGGGTCACTAGATCCTTCGAGTCATACATCACCAGCTCGTCCTCTACTTCTGATTTCTTGAGATCATACTCTCGACCTAAATAGAACTGCCCTAACTTCTCGTAATCTGATTTTTCAATCTGCATAGCCTATTCATAACCAAACCCACCCGGATGAAAAGCCACAAGATAATCTTTTTATGCGTGCCTAATTTCACTATTCTGGTTTACTCATCCCCATGCTAAATCTCAAAGACGGACTCAGATCACTCGTGAAGATAGATTTCTACGGGCACGTTCATAAATACTTCCGCGGCACGGATGCGGATAAACGCGCGGAGAATGAGGCCCGCGTCCTCAAGGTATTAGAGGAACGCGGATGCCCCTACGTACCTCGTCTTCTAGACTATACCGCAGAGGAGAACTACATTGTCACGACCAATTGCGGCAGCCCTGCGCCAAATGTCACCAAGAAGAAATCTGATAAACTCTACGCTAGACTAACCGAGGACTACGGAGTCATACACGATGACCCAGAGCCACGAAACATTACCTACAATGAAGTCATAGGAGAATTCAATATTATCGATTTTGAACTCGCCACAGTCATTGAGGATTTCGTGAAAAATAGTGATTAGTGAAAGTTAAATATCTAATCACCAACCCTAAACAACCAGCTAATTCACTAATTCAGTAATGGCAGCAACTTTCCACTGGCAAGCATCATCCACATCCGGCACCAAGAAGCCTGAGAACGATGATGCATGGGTAGTCTTCTCAGCTGGGATGAAAGGCTCAGAAAACTTACCTCCAGAGGGATCATACACCAACGAGGAAAAAGATATTATCTTTGCAGTCTCAGATGGGATGGGCGGAGGAAACGCGGGCTATCTAGCATCAAGCCTCATCTTAGAATACATCAGCAGCATTATCCCTAAGACTTTTAAAGCGGCAGCTCAAGGCTTCCACCCAGATTATCTTGAGCAGTTAGAAATCGCCATTGAGAAGATTCACGTAGCCATCAATCAAGCTGGTGAAGAGGACTTAGCGCATAAAGGAATGGGAGCAACACTCACTCTAGCATGGTTCACGCCAGAGAATCTTTATCTGGCACATATTGGAGATTCACGTCTTTACCTGCATCGTGATGGCAAGACCATTCAGCTTTCGGAAGACCATTCATTTGCTTGGAAGAAGCTCCAGCGTGAGGAAATTTCTGAATATCAATATCGCTCACATCCGCGCAAGTCAGTGCTCAATCAGGCAGTGGGAGCAGGTCACCGAAATGTGAAGCCACAGATCGCAGCTGTGCCCTACCATTCTGGAGATCAGTTCATGCTCTGCTCAGATGGCATCATCGATGGGGTCTGGGAAAAACACATTCACTCCGCGTTTACCAAGCAGGGGACAGATATAGGTGAAATCCACCAGACAATCCTAGAAAGAGCCCTAGAGAATGATGGCTCAGATGATACTACGATGATTACCTTTTCAGTCTCTTAGAAATCTTCTGACTTCAATGCCATCACCAGCTTGATCACCCCGTAGCTGATCTGTCCTTCTGCTGCTTCATAGATCGGCTTGAGTGCTTCTGTTCCGTGTTCTTTGATAAGTTCTATGCATTGTTTCTCTTCCGCTTCCGTTACATAGTCTCTGAAGTTCAGATCTACCCCCTCTTCAAATAGTTTGACGACGTGTCCCTCGATCGTAATTTTACTGAGGTTCCTCTCCGTAGATATCTCATCCAGGCTCATGCCTTTCGCGAGCATTTCCTGGGTGGTTTTCACCGTAGTGCTGATTCCCCGTTTGATCTGTTTGCTAGACTTACTCGATGAGCTCCTCGCTGCCGTTTTCAGACCTACTATTTCTACACGTTCATTAACTACCTCTGGATTCTGTTCTAAATACTCAAGCACCGCTGCGATGAATGGCTCACCATACTTCTCTAGTTTTGCTGAGCCTATGCCATGCAGGCGCTGCATACTATCTAGTGACTCAGGCATCACGGCAGCTATTTGGGCGAGTGTCTTATCTGCGAACACCACGTAAGGCGGAACCTCTGCTAAGTCAGCCAGCTCTTTCCGTAACCGTCTCAAATGATCGAAGAGCCCCTCGTGACAAGGTTGCTCGTCATTACTGTAAGATCCAGATCTACCACCTGTCTTCTCCGGCTCAATGCGTTGATCTACCTGGATAAAAAACTTACCTCCATCCTTCCCCATCATCAGATTCCAGCCTTGCTGAGTCATTTCTGGAACTGGATATTGAGCTTTAGAAAGCTTGAGATGTGCTGCACTCAACAAGCTATCGATCATACTCCGCCAGTAAGTTTTCGGTTTATCTTTGCCCATGCCATAGGTCTTTAGTTTATCGTGCTCGAACTGTTTGATCTTTGCCGTGTTCGCACCGCAAACGATATCACAGATCTGAACTGCTCCGAACTTCCCATTCGTCCGCGCCACTGCCGAGAGTAAGATCTGGGCATCCCGCGTGACATCTACTTCGGTAAATTCTCCAGAGCAGAAATCGCAACCGCCACAGTTTTCTGGCTCATAAATTTCATTAAAATATCCTAGCAGAGACTTACGCCGGCACTGTGGTACGGCAGCGAAACGATCCATCGCTCGCAACAGCCCACGTGTTCGCTCGCGCTCTGTCTCATCCGCTATATCATCGATAAATCTACTCAACTTCACCACATCTCCGGAACCGTGCAGTAGCAGACAGCTAGACTTCTCACCATCTCTCCCCGCTCGTCCCGTTTCCTGATAATACCCTTCTATGTTTTTAGGTAGATCCACATGCACGACGAAGCGCACATCCGCTTTATCAATACCCATACCAAATGCCACGGTCGCCACGATGACATCACAATCATCACGGATAAACGCTTCCTGAGCGGCGGCTCTCGCTCCTGGATCCATCCCTGCATGATAATACTGCGCGTTGACACCATTTTTGCTCAATAGATCCGCAGTCTGCTCCACACTCTTGCGTGAAGTCCTATAAATCACGCCACTCTGCCCCTTGCGCTTGCTCACGTAATCCAATAGCTGACGTTCCCAGTCACGCTTAGCGCGCACTTCATAGAATAAATTATCTCGGTCAAATGAGGCTCTGACTTTTACCGTCATTTGCAAATCTAGCCCTAGACGCTTTTCAATATCCTCCGCTACCTTCTCAGTTGCTGTCGCTGTAAATGCCGCTAGTGGAACGCCTGGAAATAACGATTTCAACTGACCTACAAACATGTAGTCTGGTCTAAAATCATGCCC
>CALFBV010000040.1 GCA_937951395.1 uncultured Rubritalea sp. | reverse complement strand
ATTCCTCTACACCCACTGGGATGAAATCTGCGACATCTGCGCAGCCTACGATGTATCCTTCTCCATCGGTGACGGACTCCGCCCTGGCTCCATCGCTGATGCCAATGACTACGCCCAACTAGCCGAGCTAGAAGTGCAAGGCGAACTCACACTCCGCGCATGGGAAAAAGGCTGCCAAGTCATGAACGAAGGACCAGGACACGTCCCACTCCACCTCATTCAGGAAAACATGCAAAAACAAATAGACTGGTGCCACGAAGCCCCATTCTACACCTTAGGACCGCTCACCACAGACATCGCACCAGGCTATGATCACATCACCTCCGCACTCGGAGCTGCCAACATCGGCTGGTATGGTTGCGCCATGCTCTGCTACGTAACCCCTAAGGAACACCTAGGACTACCGAACCGTGACGACGTCCGCGAAGGCGTCATCACCTACAAGATCGCCGCCCACGCTGCCGACCTAGCCAAAGGCCACCCAGCAGCCCAAGAGCGCGACAACGCCATCTCCAAAGCAAGATTCGAATTCCGCTGGAGAGACCAATTCGCCCTCGGCCTAGACCCCGCGAGAGCCATAGACTACCACGACGAAACCTTACCAGCAGAAGGCGCAAAAACCGCTCACTTCTGCTCCATGTGCGGCCCCACATTCTGCTCCATGAAGATCACCCAAGATGTAAGAAAGTTCGCCGAAGACAACGGCTACACCGAACAAAACATCGAAGAAAAAGGTCTCCAGAAAGCAACTGAGGAGCTGACTGGTCAGGCTACGTAGGCTCTAAATTTAATAGCCCAATATCAATAGGTCTCATGGATATCTACGAGACCTATTTTTCTACCAAACTATTACTTCAAGCTGTTCAATATCTTCCGAATCTGTCTGGCTTCTGGCAATTTCATTGCTTTAGCTGACTGTAAAGCTTCACTCAAACAAACTATCGCTCTTGCGACATCTTCACCCTTTCCTCGCTCCAATAAATTCAAACCTATATTAGCCTTCGCTACTAACACCCCCCTTTTATCTCTTAGACGTTCATAAACGGGTAATTCCTTACTCTACTGTTAGACGAATCCAATCCTCCGCTAAAACCTTAATCTAAAAAGCTTTTCATAAAAATCAAATGAGCAACCCAGAAAAACGCCCTAACCAACTTAAAACCAGAATCAAGGAACCGACAAAAGCAGAGACCTCCCTCTTGCCTGCCTTCGAGGGACTCACTCAGGATCGAATCCTCGTCCCCCGAAATAAGGAAGAATGTCAGGCTGCTGTTAAAGAAATAATGGACGCTGGAGTTTGTGGATTTGATACTGAAGCAAAGCCTACCTTCCAAAAAGGACAGAAGAGTGAAGGTCCTCATGTCGTGCAATTTGCGCTTACCGACAAAGCATACATTCTTCAACTCCACTACAGTGAGTGCGAGAAAGCATCAGCTGAAATCATCGCCTCCAAGGCAGTCCTCAAAGTAGGCTTCGGCCTAAAGAACGATCATGGCCAGATCCGGCAACGATTAGGAATCACACTCGACCACACACTCGATCTTGATCAGACATTTCGCAAGCTTGGCTACAGCGGCCAGATCGGAGTTCGAGGAGCCATTAGCGTTCTGCTCAAACAGTGCTTCAAAAAATCCAAATCCACCACCACCAGCAACTGGTCACTCCCCGAGCTTAGCCCCCGTCAATTAACCTATGCAGCCAACGACGCCTACGCTGCCCTCAAAGTAATGGAAGCGCTCGAATCTGCACCTAAACAGGAGTGAGCACAAAAAAATCCCCAAGCCGCTCAATGAATCAGAGAAGCATGGGGATGTATCTGCTTGATCATTAAGACCAAGCTAGGTGAAAAGTAAAATTATGCGTTAGCTGCTGCAACCTTTTTTGGGTGCTTGAGCATTGTGCGAATTTCAGTTGAGTTCATTAAGTCGACAACAGCTTGATCCACACCTAGGGCTACAAGGCGGCGGCTTTGCACTTTTCTTCGCTTAGCTTTAGCGCCAGCTGATTTTGAAGGACGAGATCTGTTCGGGTTACGCTGTAATGTTGTGGCCATAATAGTAGTTTAGTTTTGTATTAAAAGTTGGATAAACCGCCTGATCGAAATACTCGAATCAGCTCGGTCAGCTGATCTTTAGACGACCTGCTAAGCTCAGTCAACTGGAAAACCACCTCTTTACTACCTCACGTGCAATATGGCTCTCCACCTAGTGCTCCCACTTGACCCTGTTTTATCCATAGCCGCTGTGAGTAAAAACTAACCCTTTTTATACCCCGTCATAAGGAAGAAGAATCAAATTACTAGGATTCTAAATACCTCCTTGCTTCTTCTCCCCCTACCCTCATGCTTCCATCATGATAACCCAAACCAACGGCACTCTACGCTCTCCGTTAGAGGCGCCGCTTCATGAGTGAATTTTCTCGTTTTGAGCATGTGCGCCATAGGCCTCCTTCGGCACTCACTTCTCCTCGGCCGCTGATAGTAGCCTGCTCGCCCTTGCGCACGCACGCGAATCTTTCTACCATTATTCGTACAGCCGGGTGCTGCGGAGTCACGGAAGTCATCGCTACTGGGAACGCAAAGGTGAACCCTAAGATAGCTCGTGATGGGGCTGATAATGTGACGCTATCTGCTTACCGGTCTCTGCTTCCTGTGCTTAAGAAACTGAAACAAGATGGTTATAAATTAGTAGGTCTAGAGCAGACGACTAATTCTACTCCGCTGGCTGAATACCAGTTTCCTCATAAGACTGTGCTAGTGATAGGCTCTGAACGTGAGGGGCTGAATCAGGACACTCTAGATCTGTTAGATGCAGTTGTAGAAATTTCCGTTTGGGGGCTTCCCTACTCCTATAATGTCGCGACTGCGACTTCCATCTGCATGCATGCTTATTGCGCTCAATACCCCCAAGGTTAAAGACATTGCTTATCAAGTAAAAGGAGCTAGAGTCTACAATAGTTATGAAATATCTTTTTCTTTTATACGTTCTCACACAGTTACTTCACGCTCACAAATTTGAGGTTACTTATCCTATACCTGATAAGAAGCCTCTCTATACGCCTCGTGTCTACATTGCTCTGAGTAAGGGATTTCGTTCGCCTAGAACAAGGATGGGCGACTGGGCTAATCTGCCTATTTTATTTGCGGTGGATGACCATGACCGTGATGGTAAAGTGACCATTGATGAGAAGTCTATCGCCACGATGGCGCACGGTGACGTGGAGGGCAGGTATAAGGTTCAGGCTGTTGTCAGAATCCATCCTGACTGGTTTCTCCCAGGTCATGGTGAGGGTGATCTGTATAGCATCAGCCAGCGCGTGGAGTTCGTGAAAGGTGAGAACCAGAAGCTTACCTTCGTGGCAGACATGGCTGTGGAAGCACCAAAATTTAGAGATACAGGGCCAGTCCAAGATCACTACTTCAAGAGTGAGAAGCTGAGTGAATTTCATAAACGAGAGTATCATCTACGCTACTCGGTAATCCTTCCTGAGGGCTGGGATGAAACTAAGAAATACCCAGTGATCGTTTATGTGACAGGATTTAGTGCAGTGCATCATACTTCTACTAGACGGATCAGCAGGACGTTTGGCGAGAAAGGTAAACAGGCGATCATCGTCATCGCGGATGCGAACTGCCGCTGGGGGCACTCTGTGTATGCTAACTCTATGGTGAATGGTCCGTGGGGCGATGCCCTCACTTACGAACTCTTGCCGCACATTGATAAAACCTACGGAGGAGCAGGGCCTCAGCACCGCTACATCACTGGAGTTTCATCCGGTGGCTGGACGGCCGCTTGGGCGATATTGGCTTACCCAGATGCGTATGCAGGAGCTTGGCCGGTGTCTCCAGACCCGGTGGACTTCGGGATGTTTCAGGAGCTGAATCTGTTAGATAAAAAGCCGGATGATTTATACACTACCACGGAGAAAGATGAGCAAGTAGAACGCTGCATTAGCCTCCCTGTGCTAGGCTGGACATTTCAAAACATGGCAAACTACGAGCATGCACTG
>CALFBV010000039.1 GCA_937951395.1 uncultured Rubritalea sp. | reverse complement strand
CTATTCCAGCCCCTGATAGATGCTCTAGATTAGCCTCTGTTTTAAGAGGCTCTGCAAGAGAGCTAATCACTCCTAACCAAGAAATCGCTGCAACTGATAACACTCTCATATTTGCCATGGTTAAATGATATTGAAATAAATACTCTATTCTCACAAGCTGAATGTCATTAGCTATAATGATTTATACTACCAAAACCAGCCCTCCCCCTCATTTACCTCCAGAAGTAGTCTTATCCTATCACTTTATCTATAGGTCTTAATGATTGATAGTCCTTCGCATATCTCACTATTCCACGTTTTGGATCTGTTCGCGGATTTTTTCTAGCTCGGTTTTGGCGTTTACTACGTGTTGGGCTAGGGTTGCGTCATTGGCTTTGCTACCTATGGTGTTGAACTCGCGGTTGAGCTCTTGGCAGAGGAAGTCTAGGGAGCGGCCTACGGGCTGGTCTCCTGCTACGTCTAAGTACTCCCGGAATTTCTGGAAGTGGGAGCTGAGGCGGGTGAGCTCTTCTGAGATGTCACATTTCTCTGCGAAGATGCCTATCTCCTTGAGGATGCGTTCATCGGTGAGGTCTACTTCTATGCCACTTTCGGAGAGACGTTTGTGTAGATTTTCTCGGTAACGGGCGAGGACGCTTGGGGCGTGGGACTCGATGGATTTTGACTCTGCTTCTAGGATGCTGAGTCGGTCTATGGTGTCAGCTTTAAGGTGCCCGCCCTCGCTAGCGCGCATGGTCATGAGGGATTCTAGACCGGCTGTGAGTGCTGGGATGATGGCGGCTTTGGCGGTGTCGATGTCTGCGGTGTTGTCCGTGGTGGTGAGGACATTTGGCAGGCGGAGGATGTCGCTAGAGGTAAGTTTTAGGTCTAGGTCAAGATCAGGCAGTTCATTGAGTCTCTGGATTTCAGATTGGAGGGCGATGACTTTTACGGTGTCGATTTTTATCTCTGACTCGGCATCTGTGGCTGGCTCTAACTGGATGTTGATGTTGAGTCTGCCACGGGAAATTTTCTCCAGTGCTAGCTTACGTATCTCTGCTTCTAGCTCTGCGTAGACGCGCGGCATCTGCACGATGACTTCTGCCTGCTTACGGTTAATAGAGGTAAGTTCTACTCTGGCGATGAGGGCGCTGGTGGCGTGCTCGCCCCGGCCGAATCCTGTCATGGAAAACATTTTTTTGGTTGGTGGTTAATGGTTGGTTTTAATTTTAAGGAGAAAGGATAAAGAGGCTGGAGGCTTGGCTTACTGGTCTTTATCTTTGTCTGCTTCTGGCTTATCAGCTGGTTCTTCTGCTGGTGGGGCTTCGAAGGAGGCGCCTGGGTTGTAGTCTATTCCGTCGTCCTCGTAGTGAGCGTCGGCTTCCTCTTCTTCATTTGAGTCTTTAGATTCTTCATCTTTTGTCTCGCTAGAGGTGTGGATGGTCTTTGAGTAGTCTTCTACTTCACCGTCATCCATTTCTGCGCCTTCGCCATGGTAGTCATGATCGTAGGCGTCATGACCGTGATCATAATCATGGTGATCGTCGTGGTAGTTATGATCATGATCATGGTCCTCGTGATCATACTCGGTGGAAACTCTGCCTGGGACTGGGGTTGGGATCGGTGTGATGTTAGATTTCTTGTGGCCATGATCATCGTCAGCATCATCTGATTGGCGATCTATGTAATCTTGGATCTCTGCTTCTTCTAGGGCTTCTGCTGCTAGTTCTTTTTTCTGGTTGAAGTAGGCTAGCCAGATACACATTTCATAGAGCAGGCACATAGGAACGGCAAGCAGTGAAAGCGTGAGAGCGTCTCCCGTAGGGGTGATGATAGCGCCTACAAGGAAGATGGTGAGGACTGCGTATGAGCGGGTGTTGCTCATGGTCTGGTAACTGAGGAGGCCCATCTTGACGAGGGCCATGACCACGACTGGTAGCTCAAATGCTAGTCCGAAGATGAGGGTGAACTGGGTGGTGAAGGTGATGTAGTCACCAATACGCCACTCGTTCTCTACTCCCATTCCAGCTGAGTAGGTGAAGAAGAAGTCTAGTGCCTTAGGCAGGACGAGGAAGTAGCAGAAGAACACGCCTAGTAAGAAGAGCCCGAAGCCTATGATCATTGCTGGCCAGAGTGCCTTGCGCTCGTTTTCCTTGAGTCCTGGGATTACGAACTGGAGGATGAAGTAGAGTAGGAACGGGAAAGAAATGATGATACCAGCGAAAATAGAGAGCTTGATGGCGAGCATGAAGGTCTCTGTGGGCTTGAGCGACTGCATGTAGACGACGCTGCCTTTCGCATTGAGTGCTGCACTGGGTTGTTTCTCTAAGAGAATGAGAAGTAGGTCCTTTGTCTCTTGGTCTATGCCAGGGAAATCTTTTACAAATGCCTTACGTTTCTTATTCTCCTCATCCTTCTCGATGAGGAGTGCGGTGCGATAGTAAGTGGCGGTCTGCGCGTAGAAGCGCAGTTTGTCATTATCAAACTGATTGTATAAATGGGTCTGCTGATCTGCGCTAAGCCCAGATGCTGTGTCTGCTACTTTCTTAGCCTGTTCCCAGAGATCTGGTGAGATTGTTTCTGGGAGTTTTTCTATCTGGATGTTATTCCAGACTTTTTCCATTGGTTGGCGCAGGATGTCGATGAGTGCGCCACGGAATATATAACAAGCGATGGTGGCGATGACTAGTGTGATGACGATTTTTAGAATAACATCTCTGAGATCCTCGAGATGCTCCAGAAAGGGCTTCTCGCTGGATCCAGCTGTTGTTGCACCACCGTTCTCACGGAGTTTAAATAATTTCTTGAGAACGAACATGCTCTTTTCTTGGGTCTTTCCTAACTGGGGTAAGTTTTAGTTTTAGGACTATTCTACGCGTATGGCTTTCGGAGGCTCTGGCTCTTCTGCAGGTTTAGGGGAAGGATTTTTCTTAGGGTCTAGTTCTTTGGGCAGATCGCGGAGTGGCGGAACTTCTAGATCTTCAGGTTCGGCTGGGTCAGTAGGTGCTTCTGGAATGTCTTCATCATCTTCTACTGGGATGGCTCTGGCTGGAGCAGGCTCTTCTGAGTCCACAGGTGCGTCGGGCTCGGCAGGGTCAACTGGTGCGGTTGCATCCGGATCTATAGGGGCATCTTCTACGACCATTGCTCTCGGGGCTACGAGTGAGAGGTCTTGAGGAATCTGACCGTCTGGGACTTCTACTTCATCTACAAGGATCGCCTTGCCTGGTGCTTTAGGTGCTTCTAGCGCAGTGAGATCGTCTTCTGGAATAATGAGTGCTTTTTGTGAAAGTCGGTGTCTATAGATGGCCTGACCTTTAAGCGGATTAAAGAATGCTGGAACCATAGGACCTGCTGTTTTACCACCACTCACTTTTTCAAATGGTGAGCCCTCGTAAAGAACGGCGAAGGCGTATTTTGGCTTATCAAGCGGGAAAAATCCCGCGAACCACGCGAGGCTTTGTTGTTTACTCTTCGGTCCCCACTGAGCGGTGCCTGTTTTACCACAGAGGACAGAATAAGAGATAGCAGCGCGTTTTCCTGTGCCATTAGAAGCATTAACCACTTTATACATTCCTTCTTGGATAATGCCTACGGTCTTGGCGCTGATCTTGATTTTATTTCTATCGGTAGGCTTACTTGCCATTGTAATCACACCTTTGGAGTTTTGAAGCTGTTTGATGAGATGAAGTTTCGGCAGTACTCCACCATTCGCGATACCTGCCATACTCTGTGCTACCTGAAGAGGTGTCGCTAGAATAGCGCCCTGCCCGATGGCTGCATTGGCGATGTCACCCTGCTTGATTCCTCTGCCAAACCTTCGCTGAGCATACTCTTCTGTTAGAATGCTTCCTGGTCTTTCACCTTCTAATGGGAGTCCTGTTCTCACTCCGTACCCGAGACGAGTGGCTAGATTCATGAACTCCCCCGCTTTTTTTCTCTCTGATGCTAGTGCTGCTTGGATGAAGAATGGGTTATTAGAAAGTGTCGTAGCCTGCACCACATTCATGCTGCCGCGGTGACTTCTAGACCAGTCATACATTTTAATGTTTCCCAGCTTAATAAAGGCGGGGCATTCATAGTAACTGTATTTGGTAATGGCTTCAGTTTCTAGAGCTGCCATGCCTGTGACTGCTTTAAATGCTGACGCTGGAGGGTATTCTCCCTGATAGGCTCTAGGGAACAGCGGCTTAGAGGGGTCACTGTTTAGCTTATCAAGGTCCTCTTGTTTCATATAGGGAACTCTAAGGTTTAAATCATAAGAGGGGCGGGATGCAAGGACTAGGACTTCGCCTGTTTCGATGTCTATGACTACAAATGCTCCGCGTTTACAGTGCCTGCTAAGCACTCTTTCCGCACGCTTCTGCCATTCCATATCGATGGTAGTAACGACGGTGCCGCCTGGCTCTGGAGGAATGTCCTCGCGGCGAACTTCTTTGCCCTGACTGTTGTATTGGAGTTTACGTTTACCGTTCTTTCCTCTGAGGATGTCATTAAATTTATTCTCTAGGCCCGCTCTACCTTGCATTTCCCAGAACAACGGATCTCCGTAGTTGATGGGTCCTACTTCTAGGTTACGGCTCTTGCTTCCTACATAACCGATGATGTGCGCGGTGCTAGACTTCTGCGGATAGATACGCTGATAGATAGGATGTAAAATGAGTCCGTCCATCATCTGTGCTTCCACTTTCTCTCGCGAGA
>CALFBV010000038.1 GCA_937951395.1 uncultured Rubritalea sp. | reverse complement strand
TAGGAGGTTAGGAGGTTAGGAGGTTAGGAGGTGGGAGGTGGGAGGTTTGTTTTGTGTTTTGGGAGGGGGCTTAGTAAAAGCTAATTATCACACAGCTTTGGACAAAACTTAGCTCTTAAAGGTCACAATTTCTTTGGGGTTTTTATTAATTAAATTAACTACTTTATAGTAAGTGAGTTACGGTTTATTTTTTGTTGTTTAAAAAATGTGAGGTAAGTTTTTTCAGAAAAAAATGTGCAGTTTCTTGACCTTAGGTGACAGGTGAAGATGATGGGGGCATGTCTGTAGTGAACCAAACTTCTATTTTCCCCAAAAGCCCATTAGAGGAAGTGGGCGGAATCCCTTATTTTGTAAGAATGTGCGATAAAATTCGCCTAGAAGCATCGGGTGATCTGCATGCAGATTATTTGTCAAACCTAGGAGGAGGCTTTGATAAATGGACCTGCGAATACTTGAGAATCGATTATTTGGATCTCGTCGCCAAAGTCCAGAGCGGACTCAATGATTCGGAGGCTCTTGAATGGGCAGTTTCTGTCGGTGGCGAGCGCACCTCCGAGGAGCGTGACTGGTGGCTGAGTTATATGCTGAATCGTGGGCACCGGGATGATCTCTCAGAGCTATTGGAAAAGCGTAAGTCGGAGAGCGAGCTGGAAGGTAGAGACGATATTGTGAGTTTCTTTGGGCTGATCGATGCAGATGAGGGGAGAAATTAAATTGATAAATCAAATGAACGAAATAACACTCCACTCACCACTCGATATGCACCTTCATCTACGCGATGAAGAGATGATGAAGCTAGTGACTCCGCTCACGACAGAAACATTTTCTGGAGCAGTGATAATGCCTAATCTTGTTCCGCCTGTAGACAACCTCAAGAGCCTACTCGCGTATCGTGAGCGGATCACCGCCGCTCAAGGATCAGATGTTTTCGAGCCCTACATGATGCTATTCTTCCGTCAATACACAGAGGCAGAGCTAGTTGAGGCGAAGGAGCACATCCTAGGTATAAAACTCTACCCAGCAGGCGCTACGACAAACAGCGAAGCTGGAGTAAAGGCACTTGATGCTGTGGAGCCTACGTTTAAGATGATGGAAGAAATGGGTATCCCGCTTATGGTTCACGGTGAGACGCATGGATTTGTAATGGATAGAGAAAAAGAATTTTTGGCCAGTTACGAATACCTAGCGAAGAAATTTCCCAAACTACAAATCACCATGGAGCACATCACTACAGCAGATGCAGTAGACCTCATGGGACGCTATGAGAACCTCCGCGCCACTGTCACGCTCCAGCATCTGATCATCACCTTAGATGATGTGGCAGGCGGGATGCTAAATCCACATTTATTCTGTAAGCCTATCGCGAAACGCCCCGAGGACAGGGAGGCTCTGCTCCAAGCAGCGCTCGAAGCTAATCCGAGCCTGATGTTCGGGAGCGATAGCGCTCCACACCCACTTAGCAAGAAAGAGTGCTGTGGCTGCGCAGCTGGTGTCTTCACCTCACCGCTAGCTATTGCTAGACTTGCTCAACTTTTCGATAAGCACGGCAAATTGGACAATCTGCAAGCATTTCTATCCGACAATGCCCAGCGTCTCTACGGAATCACACCACTAGAGAAGAAGGTGATAGTCAGCAAGCAAGCCTTCGTGGTTCCCGCTGCCTACGAAGGTCACGGTCAGACAGTAATACCTATGCACGCCGGTGAAACGCTAGACTGGGCAGTGAGCTCAATTACTTAATATTTACAAAATGGATCTAACCGACAAGCTCAACCGACCACTCAGAGATCTACGGATCTCAGTCACGGATCGGTGCAATTTCCGCTGCCGCTACTGCATGCCAGTAGAAGTGTTTGGAGCGGGATACAGCTTTCTTCCGAGAAAAGAAATTTTGCGGTTTGATGAGATAGAACGGATCGCAAAACGATTTGTGAAGCTAGGGGTGAGGAAATTAAGGCTCACTGGTGGTGAGCCACTGCTTAGGCGCGACCTTGCAGAACTAGTATCGAAGCTCGCAAAAATTGAGGGCGTAGATGACATCGCGATGACCACCAATGCTACTCTGTTAGAAAAGCATGCAGCAGATTTAAAGGCTGCAGGTTTACATCGAGTGACTGTTTCCTTAGATGCTCTAGACGCAGATGTTTTCGGTAAAATGAACGGTGTGGGTGCTAGCTCAGACAAGGTCGTAGCAGGAATAGATGCGGCTCTCTCAGCAGGTCTAGGAGTAAAGGTGAATGCCGTGATCAAACGCGGCATCAATGATACTGAAGTCTTGGCACTAGCGGAGTTCGCAAGAAGCAGAGCCATATCTATGCGTTACATCGAGTACATGGACACAGGAAATGTAAATGGCTGGAAGCTGGGCGAAGTAGTCCCATCTCACGAATTGTTAGAGATTCTTTTAAAAGAAATACCCCTTACGAAAGCTACTAGAATAGCGGGGGAGACTGCCCAGCGTTATGAGATTACAGAGGGGCCGGGGTTTGAGATAGGTTTTATCAGCTCTGTCACCAAACCATTTTGTAGTGCCTGCAACAGAGCGCGCCTCTCTGCGGACGGAAAAATATTCACCTGCCTATTCGCTTCCCAAGGTATGGACATTAAAAACATTCTTCGAGATGGAGCTAGCGATGAAGAAATAGATGCTCTGTTAGAGCAAAACTGGTCAAACAGAGCCGACAACTATTCAGAGCAACGCAGTAGCCTAACAGAAGACTTACCAAAGGCAGAGATGTCATATCTGGGAGGCTAGCTATATGACTTTCGAACCAGTATTCTTGTAGATCGATGATTTATATCGCGACTGCTTTAACTCCGTATTAGCTGACTTTGCGATTCCATTTAGTGATGATGAAGATGGAGAGAATGAGGCAGGTAGATGTGATGAGACCTAGGATAGCGAGACACCACTTGATAGTGCTAAATTTTATGTCGAACCAGAATTTCCACTCATCGAGGAAGACAGAGTTTGTTTCGGCGATGCTGTTGCCCTCGTCATCATCATGTTTGAGCGCGTTGCTTGCTCTCGTGGCATTAGTGATTTTGGTGACGTTGCTGAGTTTCTCGTTTTTGAAGTAGGATTGGCAGGTCGGATGAACGCTGTCTTCATCACGGACGGGGAGATCTTCTAGTTCTTCCTGGGTGCCAGTGAGGCCTAGTTGGACTATGCTCTTAGTGAGAGTTTTCGCGGATGCTCTATCGGGCGCTTCTGCTGCATCCACTCTCTGAATGGCTAGTTGGAGTGTAGCTAGACGTTCTACCTGGTCGTTTGTTAGATTAGATTCTCCAGAGTCGGGATCGACTTGGTCTTTGAGAGAGTCGCGTTCGTAGATGAGGATGTTGGTGTGTCTGTTGTACCAGTTTTTATTAGCCTGCGTGACGATGATTCCCTCGAAGGCATAGCGTAGTGGCATGAGTCTAGCGGGGAATGGCTCAGCTCCTTCTTTTCTAGCCATCTCTCCCCCCTGGAAGAGCCCGCGGTTCATGTCTTCAAATTTGACTAAGGCGCCAGCTAGCAGTAACTGTGGGACGAGCAGCAGAGGGACAGCGCTTAAAGCCGCGCGTTCAGTCTTAACGGCAGACGAGATCAGAAGCGCCATGGCGGTGCCAACTATCGCGGTGAGGCTCATCCAGCACCAGTGATAGAGGAACATGGCTTCGATCTCTAACATGTAGTTTCCTATGGCGATGTAGATCCCAGACTGGATGATGGCGAGCATCGCAAGGGTGCTGAACTTTGCCATCACGTAGATGCCCGTGCCATAGCGGTGATTTCGCTCGCGTCGCAATACAGGCTTATCTCGTAGGATTTCAGTCGCGCTATTAGTTAGTCCTAAGAACATACCTACAGTCACAGAGAGGAATAGGTATTCAATGAGGTTAGTAGAGGCACCAAAGTCATAGCTGCCTTCTTCAGATGCGTGGAGTGTGAGGCCGATCAGGAATGCGAGTATAGGTGCCTCAAGAATGGTAGAATAGAGGGTGCCTCTGTTGCGAAATTTAGAAAGAATTGAGCGACGAAGGTGAGTCTGAAACAGAAAGATGTGATCTTTGAACGTTCGCTTTCGGCTTATCGGGATGGGCATGTTGTCTGCCGCACGCGGAGCTCCTCCTATCTGGGTCTGCGCAGGTACCTCGCCACTGGCAACACTTTCTAACAGACGATGACTCTCAAATCGCTCTTGCCAAAATCGAGGTGGAAATCGTCTTGCGTAGTCGGTATTGTTAGATTGCGTTAGGTTGTGTAGTGGAGTTTCTAAGACGTCGAAAACGAAGTCCGCAGCGCTATCTTGTTCCAAATTATGTCGTCTGCGGATTGGGATTTGTAGCTCTAGACAAGCATGCTTGAAATACTCAAACATTTCCTCAGAAGTGCCGAAGAAGGCAACCCGGCCACCTTTATCAAGTAGTAAGACCTTATCGAAAAGGCTAAGGACGCTGGAGCCAGGACGATGGAGTGATGCAATGACGATTTTATCCTGAGCTATACTTTTGAGAGTCTCCGCGACGTGCTCTGAGTCCTTCGATGAAAGTCCAGAGATAGGTTCATCAAACAATAATATTTCTGCTGATGAACCTAAATCCAAGCCCAGATTCAGTCTGCCACGCTCACCTCCACTGATGCTTTTATCTCCAGGAGATCCTACTTTTCTGTGTGCTAGGGGCTGGAGCGCTAGTTCGGCGAGGATGCCATCGATGCGCTTGGATTGCTCTTGGCGAGATACCTGTGGTCGCCTTATTGAGCAGGCATGGTCGAGATGCTCACGCACGGTTAGATTCGCATTCAGCGCTTCTTCTTGCGGCATGTATGTGATGAAGGGAGCTAGTCTATCACGGTGCATGTAGAGCGAGATCCCATTGAGGCGGATGTGCCCACGCTTAGGCTTCAGCTGGCCTGCTACGGCAGAGAGTAGTGTGGATTTTCCACAACCACTAGGACCCATAATGCATAGCATTTCACCTCTGGTGATCGTGAGGTCGATGTTGTCTAGCACGGTTTCAGATTTAACAAATTCATGGGAGACGCCATCGAGCTTTAGTTCTCGGATGACGGTGCGCTCCTCATCAATAAATCCATCAGTGAATCTACAGCGAATGCCCTGACTTGCGCTCAAGCGGATCAGCATTCCATCATTGAGTGGGCAGTTCTGCTTAACCAACTGATTATTTACGAAAACCCCGCGCTCAGCCTGGATCACCTCAAGTTCACCGACAGAGGTCTGAGGGTTAAATTTAATTTTCAGCGCCACCTTCCCAGCCAACCCCGGTGAGAGCAGAAGATCACCTTTCTTAAGAAGAGTGGGATCGTTGGATGCCATCACGGTTTGCTCATTCTGGTTTAGCTTAAATCTGCCGCCTGCTTCCATCGCTTGTTTGCGTAGATGTTCTAGGGTTACTTTTCTCCCGTCAGAAAGTGTTAGTTGTTCATGTAGGAATAGTTCACTCGGGGCTCCCCCTATTGTTGTGGAGCGCCCTTCCACTGTGATGTCAGATGGGCGGATGACGCTGAGAGTTACTTTGGTGTTAAATTTCACCAACATCGAGCTCTGCCGTGATCTGCTCCGCTCCGCGATGATACCCTGACTCGTTTCGTGAATGAAGAGGGATCGGGATTCTTTCTGCTGTTTGCTAGTGAGGAAGAAGCTGAGGTCATCTGCTGAGAGAGTCCACTCTGGCATACTGAGTCTCTGGTGCGATCTTAGTCTGAGAATCTGCCCGGAAAGGATAGCCGTGCCACCCACCCAGAGCGTGTGCTCTCCAGTATTCCTGAGGATGATGATCTGGTCATTTCGGTAGAGGCGGAAGGCGTGGTGCGTAGATTCTGGCGGTACGATGACATCTGCATCTGGATTTCTGGAGAAAATAACGCGTGTGAAAGGCAACTCGTCATCAGGACGAAAGTGGTCATTCATCTCATCGCAGATCGTTTTACCTAGCTCCTCATAACCGATGAGAGTGAGTAATTCTCGGAATGCGATGAGTCCACGTTTCTTGCTCGTAGAAGAATCGATCAGTAAATACAGCTGGAGCCCCAGCGAGGTAATGGATCTCTCATCCATCAATTTAGTGATCTGATCTGCGAGTGATTGAGTAGTAGATGGGTTGCGGAAGGCGCGCTGGAGTCTCCGCGCTAGCCATCCATGATCAGCCTCAGGGTAAGCGTGGCGTAGTAAATCTAGCGCTACCTCAGCCTCGGCAGCATCCACAGAGCCGTCCAAGGCGACGAAAGATGCGAAGACGTCAACCAGCGTCCCCACGTGTTCGATAGACTTGGGCGTGGGTGAGATCCAGCGTCGCAGCATGGTAGCAGGCTGGAAAAGCTGTAATCGGGGCTTGCGGTTTTTAGATTCGGGGTGAGATTCCACTAGAGAGATAGTGAATGGCTAGAGAGTAGAGCGCAAGTCACCAGAGAGAAAAATGAGATTTTTTTCACCATCAGGCAAAAAATGGTTTTCTTTTTCATCTTTGTCGATACGTTCTGCCCACAGTTACGAGAGATTTTTCCTTAAGAAGTGAGGGGATTCATCACGATTAACACTTTCTCGATCACATATAAATTTACACATTATGGCAAATCAACGTCCACCAGAACCACCACCAACTCCGAAAGGTCCAATGGGGCCAGATGGCAAGCCCGTTAAATCTGGCACCAATTGGAGAGTCATCTTCCTTCTACTCATCGGAATGGGAATCATCATGATGGCTTATAACATGAGCAACGATAGCGATAAGAATAAGGAAATAGGGGTGGCAGAATTTGTGACCTTGCTAGAAAATGACAAAATTCTCATCGAGCCATTAGAAAATTTCGAAGGCGATAAAAATGACCCAGCTGCAGTCAATAAATACTATATAGATAATAAGCTTAGAGCAGATGATTATCTCACACAGATCACTACTGAGAGTGCCTTCCAAAGTACATTTAAAGGAAAGCGAGATATCAAAGATTACACTGATACGACTCAAGAACCTAAGCGAAAGGCATTTGTTGTTCGCTTAGATACCCAGGCCAATAGCGATTTTATTAATTCCGTACAAACTGACTATGCTGTCGCAACGGAGAAGGTTACCGAGCTCCCGCTTAATGATGGGAATACAGAAATTATCACTATCAAGCGATTACAGCACCTTTT
>CALFBV010000037.1 GCA_937951395.1 uncultured Rubritalea sp. | reverse complement strand
CAGAGAATGATTTCCCTGAACCTCCTGTCGGTAAGGTGTGACTGGGTCCTGCTAGGAAATCCCCCACTGCTACGGCCGAGTAGTTACCCACGTAAATAGCGCCTGCTGAGCGGATTTGGCCTAGCCACCTGTCTTCATCTTCCACGATGAGTGAAAGGTGCTCTGGGGCAAACTGATTACAGATTTCTACCGCGTCATCGAGTGATTTCACTTGGAGCACGAAGGTGCCTTTTTTGAGCACGTCTTTGATGTAGTTCACGCGGCTGAGAGATTTCATCTGCTTCTCGATCTGCTTGTGCACTTTCGTGATGAGTCCTTTAGAATTTGAAATAAACCCGACAACACTATCACCACCGTGTTCTGCCTGAGCGAGAAGATCTGCGGCGATGAAGGCTGGGTTAGCTGACTTATCTGCGATGATTAAAACCTCACTTGGTCCAGGCAGGAGATCGATGGAGACAGCTCCTACGAGTTGACGTTTAGCCTCTACGACGAAGCTATTCCCTGGTCCAAAAATTTTCTCAACTGAGCGCACTGTTTTAGTACCTAGCGCCATAGCAGCTATCGCCTGAGCTCCGCCTACTTTGATGATTTCAGTGACACCAGATTCCTTAAGCGCATAGAGAAGCGCGGGATTGACTTTTCCATCAAGTCCAGCGGGTGTCGCGGCGATGATCTCAGGCACACCTGCTGCCTGTGCAAACGCAGCAGTCATGAGCGCGGTAGACATCAGTGGTGCTTTACCACCTGGGACGTAGACTCCTACGCGATTAAATGGGACGAATCTTTCACCTACTTCTGCACCCTGGGCATTCTTATATTTCCAGTCCTTGCGCATGCTGCGTTTAGAGTACGCGTGGATGTTTTTCTTACTAGCAGCGATAGCCTTCTTAACGCTGTCTTCCACCTGATCTTCTGCTTCTTCTAGCTCAGCATCCGTGACGAAGAGCGACCTAGGGGTAAGTTTTAGACCGTCGAATTTCTCCGTATACTCAAAGACTGCTTTATTGCCACGCTTCTTCACATCGGCAATGATGTCTGCCACGATCCTGTAGAGATCATCCGTAGGAACGGCTTCCCTGTCTAAGTTTTTGATAAACTTAGAGTAACCAACATCTTTGTAAGTGAGCGTCTTCATGGCAATCTTCTTAGTCCTTTAAATCAGAAATTGCAATTACTTTAAAGACCATCTCCTGCGCCAGAGCACGAACGGCACGGAGACGAGATACATGGTGACACTATAGACCGCCGCAGGAACGGTGGTAGGAGGAAGGATCTCAGTGGTAGAGACTGCTATGAGTGCTCCGACGGTGATGGCTAGCGTGCCGTTCTGGATACCTGACTCGACAGCAATGGTGGAAGCGTCAGATTTTTCAAGCTTGAGGAGCTTGGCTGATGCTAGACCGATGGTGAGCAGGACTATGTTTAGGATCACTAATACTGGACCAAGTGTGGGTAAGTTAGTAATGAATACGGTCCAATTCTTAGCTAGTGCTCCCCCAATAATGAGAACGAAGAGAACGATAGCTGCACGAGAGATGATGGGTGCAATACGACTTGTCAGTTCTGGAGCTTTACTGGTGACCAACATTCCAAGACCTACGGGAATAGCCGTGATGCAGAACATGATGAATCCCAGTTTCGTTACATTTACTGGTGGAGCTTCTGAACCCATAAAGTGCCGGACAGCTAGGGCGGCAAGAATAGGCACAGTGATGATGGAAAGGAGGCTGGTGACTGCAGTGAGTGAAATAGATAGCGGAGTATTTCCACCAGCGATTCTTGATAGGACATTACTCGTCACTCCCCCAGGACAGAGTGCTAGGATGATTAGGCCAACGGAGAATTCTGGAGATAGCCCCACAGCGAGAGCTAATGCTAGAGCGATGATAGGCAATAAGATAACTTGGTTTAAGAGGCCGACTGTGAAGGCTTTGGGGAATTTAAAAATCTTGGAAAAATCACTACATTTCAGACCAAGCCCGAGCGAAAACATGATGAATGCAAGAACCAGTGGGAGCGCTATTTTGATGATCATTGGTGTGATTAGGTTGAGTGTCTAGATTTCCAAGAGTATTACAGAGTTAAGAAAATATGAAAGTCTTTGATTTTACTATGGCTTCACAAGGGATCTGAGCTATGAGTCTGCTATGCAGTTTCAGCACACTATCATCAATGGCATCAACGTAGCCACCGCAGAGATGCCGCACATGGAGTCGGTCTCAGCTGGGATCTACCTTCCTACTGGGAGCCGCTATGAGACAGAGGAGCTGAATGGCATAGCGCATTTTGCGGAGCACATGATCTTTAAAGGAACGCAGACTCGTAGTGCTCTGGATTTGGCGATTCAGGTGGAGGGTGCTGGTGGTTCTATTAACGCTTTCACTACGGAAGATCAGACTTGTGTGGAAACGCGTGGGCCTGCTGAGCTGCTACCGCAGTTTGTGGAGGTAATGTCTGATATGGTTTGGAATTCTAGCTACGTGAAAGAGGAGGTGGAGCGCGAGCGTGAAGTCATCGCCGAGGAGATAGTGATGTATCAGGAGAATCCTAGTGACCACATTCATGATCTTTTGTCTGAGGCCTTGTGGCCCGAGCATCCTCTTGGAAGACCTATCACAGGAACAGAGGAGTCGATAGCGGCTATCCATTCGGATGCATTGTTGGAGTTCACCAAGAATCATTATTTATCCAAAGGACTGACGCTCGCTGTGGCGGGGAAGGTTACTCATGCAGAGGTGTGTGAGATCGCTAAGAAAAACTTACCTCTGGTGGCTGAGAATACAGAGAGAGATGATGAATTTGAGAAGTATTCTCATACTCTAACAAAATCTAGCAAATTCGTGCACCTACATGATCAGCGAGATATAGATCAGGTGCATTTAGCCATCGCCTTTCACACAGCGGGGAGACACTCAGAGCAGAGGCATGTCCTGCGCGTGCTAAGTCTTATCATGGGCGAGACGATGAGTTCGAGGTTATTCCAAGAGTTACGCGAGAAGCGCGGTTTGTGTTACCACATCGCTACGGATTACAGCCTGTATCACGACACGGGAACATTTGAAATCCACGCGGGACTGGATGCTACGCGTCTGGAAGAAAGCTTAGTGGCTATCAACGAGATCATCCAGCAAATCCTGCATGATGGGTTTACTAAAGATGAGCTTGAGCAGACGGTCTGCTTTGCATCAGGTCAGAGCAGGATAGCTCTGGAGAGCACTCACTCGCGGATGAGCTGGATGGGTGATTCATTGCTGTGCTTCGATAAAATCATCAACCCTGATGACTCTAGAGCTACTCTCATGAGCACCACCCTTGAAGAACTGCATAATTTATCGAAGCAGCTATTTAATAAAAACAATATGGCAGTTGCCAGTATAGGCCCACAGAGGGCGGATGAAGTGAAGTCCCTTCTGCTAGAGACTCTTACTTAAGATCAAGAACTCTTTTGAATTCATCTACTACTGTCTTAAAATTCTTCCCCGCACCTTCAGCACAGGAATAAAATAAGCTACAGTAACCTATAAGCTGAAGATCCCATAGCTCGGCCTCCTTGCGCCCTCCTCCAAGGAGGCTCAACCTCTGAAACCAGTATTGATTAAAACCTAAGCGTAAAACCTACATCGAATCCCCAGGTTTGTTTTTGTTTGATGCCGGAGACTCCTAGTAGCTCGTAGTCATCAAAGAACATTCTTCTTATTCCAGCTTTAAATTCTAAATTCTGAGCTAGTCGAGCTCTGGCTCCTACGAAAAATTGTGCGTAGCCGTAGATATCATTATCTAGTTCACCTACTGGTGAGTCTAGTGATGCATATTGTCCGCCAAGACCTACGCCACCGAACACGGATAACACTTCGCTCATATGGAGCTCTACCTCGTAGTTAACTACGAGTGTGGTGAAGAGAATACTAGAGTCTAGTGCTGAGTCTAATGTCTCATCATAACCGATGTATTCCAGTCCTATCTTGTGTGAGATTGATGGACCTTCGTAGACTACGCCTTGTGCCTTGATGAATCCGAAGGCTCTTTCTGAGCGTTCCATGTAGCCAATTCCGGCTTCAAAATCCCCTACCGCTTGAGCCTGTGAGGCTCCTACTACTCCTGCCATAGTGATGACAGCCAACTTGTTTTTGATCGTATTATTCATAAATTATTATTTCTTGTCCTGAGTCCCTCTCTTAGAGCTACTCCGTTTTTACTGATAAACTCTTTTTTATCTGCAGATGAACTCCCTCTATCATGGTCATGGCGTGAGTGAAAATCATCGTCACCTGGATCACTTCCCATTGGTCCAGCTAAAAGCCATGATACCAAGCCACCAGATTCGCGTTCCCTCCTTAGCTGTTCGTTTTCATTCTCATATAGCGAGATCACTTCTGGGCTGGAATGTTGGATTCCGCTACTCTGGACGTCTTGATACTCCGTCTGGGCACAGCTCGAAATTAAACCTGCTGTGACTGCTATGAGTAAGAAATTTAATACCTTCATAGGAACCATATGAGCTGAGACGGAGCTGGCTTCAATTTTATTCAATCAGAAATAAATAATTTTCATATTTCCCTTGTTTCAAGGTTTCCATCCTCCAGTCTAGTCACTAACAACTAACTAATGAACCAATATGGCTACTAAAAAAACGAAACCTGCATGGGAGAAGACCATGCCTGAAAAACAATTTGAATGGATGAAGGAAATACTTGCAGCACCCAGCCCGATCGGTCTGGAAGCAGCTATGTCATACGGCGTGATCAAGCCTTTCTTCGAGGAGATCAAACCTGATTCTTGGGCTGTGCATCAATTTAAGGGTAACGCCGGAATCGTGCTCGACTCCCATCCTGGTGAAGATGACCGCACTTCTGTGATGATCATAGGACACGCAGATAAGATCCGCTTGCAGGTGCGTAGCATCGGTAATGATGGTAAGATCTGGGTGAATAGCGACTCATTCCTCCCTTGCACGCTGATCGGCCATGAGGTGAAGTTATTTTCACAAAACCCAAAGAATCCAGGTAACTACCGCCTCATCGAGGGTGGCACTATCGAGGCTCTGGGAGCGATCCATTTCTCTGAGCCAGGACAGCGCACTGGAGACAAAGGAATCAAACCTACCGAGCTCTACCTAGAGCTTCAGATACATGGTGAAAAGTGCAAAGAGCAGATCGAGAAACTCGGCATCCGTGCTGGTGATCCTATCATTCTAGATAGACCTATCCGTAAGGGGTTCAGCAAAAATACGTTCTACGGCGCGTATCTAGACAATGGTCTAGGTTGCTTCATGGTGGCTGAGCTAGCGCGCATCTTTGCTAAGAAGCCTCTGAAAAACATCCGTGTGCTCTACACGATCGCCACTCATGAAGAGATCGGTAGATTTGGCGCGACAGCCATTGCAGGCGAAATGAAGCCAGACATCCTAATCGGTGCTGACGTGAATCACGACTACGATGCAGCTCCAGGACTAGGTGCTAAGAAAATGAACTCTCTCGCAATGGGAAAAGGATTCTCCATCACTGGAGGATCAGTCACCAGTGAGTATCTCCATTCAATTATTGAGAAATCATGCCAAGCAAAAGACATCCCCTATCAGATGGATATGTCTGGCAGAGATACCGGAACGGATGCGATGGCAGCTGCACTTGCTGGATTTGATAGCGCGGTGACCTCTGTAGGATTCCCTATCCGAAACATGCATACCATCTCTGAGACTGGTCATACGAAGGATATCTTAGCTGCGATCGCAGGGATGGAAGCCACGTTCCGCGACATGGATAAAATGAACCGCAACAAAGGGATCACAAGAGATGACTTCAAGAACAATCATCCACGACTAGATAAGGTCACCACCCTCTAACAGCTAATAAAGCTGAAAATCATAATCGACTAAACATAGCGCGTTTTCCATAAAACGTAGTTGTGTTTAGTCGATTTTTATTGATAACGTGTCCCAAGTAAAGGAGCTCAGATTCTTCACCTCACTGACTTATCTGCATGAACGCCATTTATCACACACTAGACTATGAAAAAGAAAGCCACTAAAGCTGCCCAGATCGACGAAAACACTGAGTTTAAGCCCTCAAAAGAATTTTCAAAACAGGCACGTGTCAAGAGCATGGCTCAGTATAAACGGATGCATGCAGAGTCCATCGACAAACCAAATGTCTTCTGGGCAAAGGAAGCTAATGAGCTGAAGTGGCAAAAGAAGTGGGACAAGGTCCTCGACTGGAAGGCTCCAAATGCCAAATGGTTCAACGGAGCTAAACTCAATGTCTGTGAAAACTGTGTGGACCGTCATGTGGAAGAAGGCAGAGGCAACAAGGCTGCTATTATTTGGGAAGGTGAGCCAGGAGACAAGCGCGTCATCACCTACCGTCAGTTACTTCGCGATGTGTCAAAATTTGCAAATGCGCTCACAGCTCAAGGCATCAGATCTAAGGACAACGTGCTTATTTATATGCCGATGACACCAGAAGCCACAATAGCAATGCTTGCTTGTGCTAGAATTGGCGCTGTGCACTCGGTGGTATTCGGAGGCTTCTCAGCAGAATCCATCAAGGACAGACTAGAAGACTCAAAGGCCGTGGCTGTCATCACATGTGATGGCGGATGGCGCAGAGGTGGCACCGTAGCTCTCAAAGAAAATGTGGACG
>CALFBV010000036.1 GCA_937951395.1 uncultured Rubritalea sp. | reverse complement strand
CTTTTTGATGTCACGCGCTTTCATGAAATTCATGTTAGTGGAGAGCTAGCTCAGTCTAACAGCGCGCACTACATTATGCTGAATAAACCGGCAGGGTGTGTTAGTGCAACGATTGATCTAGAGCATCAGACCGTGATAGATCTCATCAATGAGCCCTTTGCAGATAAGCTCCATCTCGCTGGACGGCTTGATAAGGAATCCACAGGTCTTACTATTCTCACTAATGATGGACAGTGGTCCAGACGTATCACCGAGCCGGATGAGGCGATCCCTAAAACCTATCTTGTCACGACAGAGAAAACGATTTCTCCTGAGACTGTAGGTGTGTTCCGGGAAGGATTATATTTCGCCTACGAAGATATCACTACCTTGCCTGCTGAGTTAGAAATCCTTACCTCTAACAGTGCAAGGATGGTCATCTATGAGGGGAAATATCACCAGATCAAGCGTATGTTCCATGCTGTAGGAAACCGCATCACCTCACTTCATAGAGACAAGATAGCCAGTATTACCTTAGATGAAAACTTACCTCTAGGGAGCTACAGATCTCTCACGGATGAAGAAATATATTTCAAATGAGCGTGCTGTGAGGGCGCTTTACGTTCTGCATTCTTCATATCGCGTTCTAGGCGTTTTTCCATGTTTGTAGCGTGCTTTTCTTCACCCACTTCGTGACACATTTTGGCGATCTGCTTGTGGCGGCCTACTTCAGTATCAAACTGTATTATTTCATTGTTGCACTAGAGTCGGGATGCTAAAAATGCTGGTATGTATGAAGTATTATTAGCATTAGGGGCAGGCATCGTAGTTGGCATTGTTTTTTCTCTGTTAAGGTTACCAATACCCGCACCGCCAGTATTCTCGGCGGTGGTGGGGATCTTTGGTGTGTATTTTGGAGGGGAAATTTACCAATGGATCGTCCAGAACTGGATGACTAAGTAGTAATAAGGGCGAGTAGCATTTAAAAAGAAAATTAAGAGGCGTGACACCACGCACTAGGCGTAAAAGCCCTCGCCATCTGCACTGTCTCAGACCACATCCGCACTGGGGAAAACTTACCTCCAGCAGAGCGCCAGTCTTCTTTTGTGAGATGATGGCGGTGGGACTTGGGAATATTGTAAGTGTGCTCGTAGTGTCTAGCTATGGTGTGCGATGCCTTCTAAAGCATATGGCTATAGGCTAAGTGCTGATAGTAGAGCTGAAGAAGGCTCGGGAACGGGATGTAGAGCTGGCTGTGCTTCAGATATTGTTAACTCTGTAATGTCATCAGTTGAGACAAGGGTTAATGTTCTAAGTGTGTAATTCTCTGTGCCAGCATTAAGGATCACAGTTCCAATTCCAAATACGGATTCAAATATCCGCCTTACGTAAAAATGTAATAAATATGAAATACTGGTGGATCGTGACGCTTATGTAGAGTATGTTCTTGCCAGATATAATGACTAGATCACTTTTGACAATTTTATTTGCTGTAGTTTTCAGTGCCTCAGCTGGCTTGGCGAGTGAGCAGAGCCGGGCGACATTGTCTACTCCTATGCCCAGTAAGCCAGCACCTAAGGTACATGCGAAGCGTGTGATAGTGGTGGATAATGTGACTGGGAGAGTTTTGTATGAGAAAAATTCTATGGAGCGCTGTGCAGTGGCGTCTACGCAGAAGCTATTGACTGCTCTGTGTGTGATGGAGGCGGGTACGCTGGAGGATAAAGTCTATGTTCAGACTACGGATACTAAGGTGGAGCCTACTAAAATTTACATCCGCCCAGGTGAGACTTATAAAAGACATGAGCTATTAAAGGCATTGCTCGTGAAGTCTGGAAATGATGCGGCTAGAGCGCTGGCACGTGATGTGGCAGGAAGCCAAGTGAAATTTAGAAGTGTAATGAATGCATGTGCGAAGAAGATTGGGATGCAGAGTTCTAACTTTATTAATGCGCATGGTCTCACAGAGTCTGGACAGTATTCGACTGCGAGAGATATCGCTATCCTTATGAGGAAGATAGTGCGTATCCCTACTCTGAGATCTTACATGGGAACTAGTGGATACTATTTCCAGCCTCCAGGAAGGAAGAAGCACTACTTGGAAAATACGAATAAACTACTAAAGAGAATGAAGAGCTGTATGGGCGGGAAGACAGGTTATACGAGAGCGGCTGGTCGTTGTCTTGTGAGCTACGGTGAGCAGGGGGGGCGCTCAGTGATAGTGGTTTGTCTAGGTTCTACTTCGGCTAAGATCTGGGATGATGTGGGTAGCTTACTGAAATGGAGCCTAGAGCAATAGTGAGCTGATGAGATCTTTGCAGGATGAACTCTCAGAGCTAGAGCGGCACTCTCTCAGGCGAGAGCTTCGCTGGGTGGACAGTGAGCAGGATAGAGAGATTCTGTTAGATGGTCAGCGGGTGGTGAACTTTGCTTCTAATGATTACTTGGGGCTAGCGAGTCATCCAGGAATAGGCTCTGCAATGAAAGATGCAGTGGATGAGTGGGGTGCCGGGAGTAGTGCGAGTAGGCTAATCACTGGCTCTATGTCTCCGCATAGAGATTTAGAGAAGAGCATTGCTAAAATGAAGGGGTGCGAGGCAGCTCTGAGTTTTTCTACTGGTTATGCGGCGTCTGTTGCTACTGTAGGAGGCCTGGTAGGGAAGGGTGATACGGTGATTTTAGATAAACTTGTGCACGCGTCTTTGATAGATGGGGCGCATCTGAGTGGCGCGACTGTGCGGGTATTTCCTCATAATGGGATGGGGAAGTTGGAGCGTTTGTTAGATGGTTCTGTTAGAGGTTCTGAGAGAGTCTTAGTGGTGACGGAGAGTGTCTTTAGCATGGATGGTGATGTGGCTTTGTTAGAAGAGATAATTTCACTGAAGAATAAGTACGGAGCTATGCTGCTAGTGGATGAGGCGCATGGTTTAGGTGTTTACGGGGAAAGTGGGCTGGGTTTAGTGGAGCACCTTGGCTGTGGTGAGGATGTGGATATCCACATGGGGACTCTAGGGAAAGCAGCTGGTGTGGCTGGCGGATACATCGCAGGTTCACAGGCGATCATGGACCTAGTCATGAACAAGGGGAGAGCATTTATTTATTCTACTGCACCACCTCCAGCGCAGGCTGTGGCTGCTACTAAGGCGCTAGAAATACTCACCTCTACTGAAGGCGGGGAGCGCAGAAAGCTACTGTGGGATAACCTAGAAAAACTTACCTCTATGTTTTCATCTACTAGAACACTCACCCCTGCAAGTGCCATTATTCCTTGGATGGTAGGGGAGGTGGATGCTGCTGTCCAGCTATCTAACAAATTGTTAGAGCAGGGAGTTTTTGTGCCTGCTATACGCTATCCTACAGTGCCGCGTGGTACAGCTAGGCTACGTATCACGGTGACTGCTAACCATACTGAAGATGATCTGGCGCGCCTTGCTCAGGAGCTAGGTGGCTATGAGAGGTATTAGGGAGTTTTCACCTGACTTGGACAGTGCGTAGAATTCAGGATTGGAGCTAATCCAGATGTGGCCGTTTGCATTATCGATGATCAGCTGTGGTGAGTAGCCCATCATGTCTTTTCTCATTTCTGTTGGAACGGAACTCCGTTTATTTCTGATTTTTCAAATGGGACACCTGACTGAGCGATGACTTGGTACCTAATTTATCCCACATCCAGTTTAGTCCATCTATTCTGACGATGGCATTTACGCCATTGATGAGAGCGAGAGGGTTCGTGTGGGTCTTCTCATTCGTGTTGATGTCCACAGCTATATTGACGGTCACATTTAGCTTTGAGAGCAGTTGGCTCTTGGGGAATATATAGCAGCAATTACTCTCCAGCAGAGTCTAGGTTACGCTGGCCTAGCTTGTCATTGAGGTATAGGAGGCCAGCTTTATCATCACCGATTAGCTTGAGATTTGCGATGATGTCTTCCATGCTCTTTTCCTCTTCCACTTGCTCGTCTAGGAACCATTGCAGATGACTTTTTGTGGCGTGATCGCTGTGTTTGAGTGCTAGTTCATAGAGAGCATTGATGGAATTAGTATTTTCTATTTCCATCTGCAGTGAGATTTCAAAGACTTCAAGGATGGAGGTGAACTCGACTTGCGGGCTAGGGATGGATGCTAACTGAACGCGTCCACCGCGGTCTTGGAGATAGTTCAGTAGTTTCATTGCGTGTTCTTGCTCTTCTGAGTGCTGATTTTGCATCCAGGAAGCAAACCCATCTAGGCTGAGCTCATCGAAATAAGTGGACATGCCAAGATAGTTATAAGAAGCAGTGAGTTCTTGGTTAATCTGTGCATTGATCGCATTTTCTAGTTCTTTCTGAATCATGGTTAGTAATGGTTATTTATGCTCTGAATGTAACGACTAATCAGCGAGGGTCAAGTGAGTGAGTTATATTATGATTAGTTTCTCGTTCATGAAGGCGAGCGTTGAGATACGGATTAAGAATTGACGATAAGCGACTTCGTGGTATTATGGATTCATGAAAATTAAAGATTACTTTAGTAGTGAGGCCTTTTTCCAAGGAAGGCTCTATCGATGTGGTGGTATAGTCTCAGCGCTGGTGTTGGCAGTTTCTGTCATCGGTGCGACCAGCTGTGGTAGGAAAAGCCAGGCGCAAGAAGAGGAGGCTACTCTCAAGCTTGTGGGCTATGAATTAGATCTGGCAGGTTTGTTTAAAGCAGTAGAAAATGACGATATCCAAGCACTGAAAATTTTTAAATCACGTAAATTTGACTTCAATGAACAGGATTCCACTGGGAGAACCGCCGTTCATGTTGCTGCTGGGTCTGGCTCTATCAGAGCTCTAGATTTCATTGTTAAAAATGGAGGTGACATAGAAGCTGTAGATCAGGATGGAGTATCTCCAATCATGGCAGCGGCGAAAGCGGCTGGAGTGCAGAATGGTGAGGCGATAACTTATCTGTTAGAGAATGGCGCGAGTGCTATCCGTAAAGATAAGATAGGCAAATTCGCTCTGATCCACGCCATAGATGGGAAGTCTCCAGAGGTGATCAACCTCCTCGCAGCTGAGAGTAGAGAGTTGTTAGACACCGGTCTGCTCTACGCAGCTGACATGGATCAGCATGAAGCGATTCCTATGTTAGTGAAATATGGAGCCTCTGTATATGCAAGAAACGAAGGTAAGACGGCTCTCATGCTAGCCGCTGAGCGCGGTAATGACAGAGCTGCTAAGGCCTTGCTCGATGAGGGGGCAAATTTATACGCAGTTTCAGATGATGGCAAGCTGGCTAAAGAGTATGCACAGGGGAATGACAGAGTGCTAGCCGTGCTTGTAGAATCTGAGAAAGTAGACGCCGAAAATTTAGCAACAGATCAAGAAGCTGGCGCACTCGCACTAGATTGGAGCGAGGACGAAATGGAATCTCTGATACAAAAAGCGATGGACCGATCTCCTATGCCAACCTCAGTAGACCAAGCTGTGCAAAAAGGTCAGCCAGCCCCGCTTAAAAATAAAGCTAAGGAACAGGTAGTGATCAATCGCATCCAGGGGAAAAGCGTCCCTCTAGAGTTATCAGGTAATGTGGCTGTGAGTGAAAAGGTGACCATGGCCGCTTACGCAGAAAAATCTCTTCCCATCAAAATCCACGCGGACGAATCTGGGAAAGTAGAAATTTATGACCTAAGAGAAAATCAACCAGCTCCAGATCCAGAAGTAGAGATCGCAGCAGGCAGCCAGATCGGCATGACTGGTCTACGGGTGAAGCAGATCAAAAAGAAAGTGGTGAACAACAAGCTCACTGGTGGGGAGGATAAAGAACTCGTCACACTGATGATAGAAGATGAGAAAACCGGTCATCTTAGAGAGCTCTACGCTGGTTACGAATCCCAAGCTGCTGAAGCCATTGCAGTGCTTAAGATAAATGAGACTGGAGAATATCTTATCATCGAGCGTGAAGATGAGTTCTATGATCTCAAAGGGACCGCTTATAAGGTGATGGACGTAAATAACGAAGAAGTGATCATAGAGAACATTGGGACAGGTCAGCTATCCATGCTACCACTCATGGGGATCAAAAAGTAATATTCTAACAGTATTCTAAATTAGTAATGCCAGAGGTGATCATTAAGAAAGATAAGCAGCCAGTGAAGCAGTTTTCCGTGCTGTTGCAGAACCGCGTAGGCTCCCTTGGGCAGCTATTACAACTTGTGCGCAATAGCGGAGAAGAGGTGATAGGTCTCTGTATGCAAGATGCAAAGGACGCTACCATCGTGCGTCTCATCGTGACAGATCCAGAAGTAGTGGGGCAACTATTCTTAGAAAAAGGCATCCCACACACTAGTTGCAACATGGTAGTGGTGGCACTCAGAATCTCCTGCACAGAGCTAGAAAAATGCCTAAGCATCCTTAGAGAGGGCGAGACTAACGTAGACTTCGCCTACAGCCTACTTTCCCACCCAGAAGGTTTTTCTTTGATGGCCTTCCACCTAGATGATCATTTCTTCGGAGCAGAAATTTTACACAAAGCGGGCATCAAAGTAATGTACCAGCAGGATCTTTCTCGGTAGAGTGGTATGATATAGGGTTAAGATTTAGCCTGTAGTTCTAAGCCCAGATGAAATCGCGTTGATGCTTAGGAGGATTTTGGGGAAGAGGGTTTCTGCTTCTTCTTCTTTTCCTTCTGCTTTGAGGGCGCGCCATTGCTTGATGAGGGCTACTTGCTGGTGGTGGAGGACCTTGAGGGGTTCTTCACGGATGGCTAGGGTCTTACTCATTCTTGGGCGGCGTTGTTCGAAATCACCGTTGAAGATGTCGAATAGTAGCTCTTTTGTTAGGTCAAATTCTGTTAGAATAATTTCCATGAATGTGTCCTTGAGTAAGTCATCTGTGCAGAGTTCTCCGTAGGTGATCATTAGCTCGCGGTTAGCGCTGGCTAGGTTGGTCTCTACGTTGGTGAGCGCGTATTGGAGGAAGGTAGATTCCTTTAGTCCGTCCTTGAGTGCCTGGTAGTCTGCAGGGTTGTTTTCTCTCATTCCATTGAGAGCGGAGCCTACTCCGAACCAGCCTGTGAGGTAGAAACGGGCTTGGGTCCAGGAGAATACCCATGGGATGGCGCGGAGGTCATCTAGGGAGAAGTCTTTTTTACCAGTTCTGCGTGATGGGCGTGAGCCGATGCGGGAATTCTCTAGTGCATCGATGATGGTAGCCTCTCTGTAAAATGGGATGAATCCCTCGGTTTTGAGAAGCTTTTGGTAAGCTTTTTCTGAGCCATCGGAGAGCGCAGGCATGAATTGGATGCATGGATCTACTGGCGCTGGAGCGTGCTTGTGCTTGGCTGCTGTAGTGGCTGCGCTGGCGATGAGTAGCTCGATGTTGAAGGTGGCGTTCGAAAGATTAGCGTATTTCTGGGCGATGGTTTCTCCCTGCTCGGTCATACGGAAATGCCCGCTGAGTGAGCCGTGTGGTAGTGCTTCCATGAACCACTGTGTAGGGCCTGCTCCACGGGAAATGGTGCCGCCTCTGCCGTGGAAGTAATTCAGACGGATGCCGCGCTTAGCGGCGGTCTCGACCATGGCTTTTTCTGCGCGGTAGAGTGACCACTGGGCGGAGAGGATGCCGCAGTCTTTGTTAGAATCTGAGTAGCCGAGCATGACTTGCTGGAAGGGGTTTCCTTCTGGGTAGCGGAGTTTATAGCTACGCTGTGTCAATGGATGATCTAGGAATCCTGCGAGCAGGTCTTGAGATGAGTCTAGGTCATCCTTGGTCTCGTAGAGTGGGACCACTTCGATAGGTGAAGCGAGTCCGCCATCTACTTGGACTAAAATTCCAGCCTCACGTTGGAGTAGGTAAACGACGAGTAGGTCTGAGACAGAGCGTGTCATGGAGACGATGAATGCTCCGATGCCGCCCATGCCATAGTTGCCTATCTGATCTGCGATTACGCGGTAGCTATCTAGCACTGAGTCTGCTTCTGCTCCTGCGGATGTGGTGTCGTGTAGGAATGGTCTGGCGGAGAGGAGTTCTGCGCTGAGGAATTCACAGCGTTTTTCTTCACTCCATGTGTCGAAATTTTCTCCGTCATCGATACCTGCAGCTACGAGCAGCTGAGAGACTGCTGCATCATGATGCTCAGAGTTTTGGCGGATGTCTATGGTCGCTAAATGGAAGCCAAAGATGGATAGCTTGTGGCGTAGCGGGGTGACGTGGAGCTTGATGAGCTGAAGGCAGCCAGTGCTGAGAAGAGTCTTTTCTAGTAGAGCTAAATCTGCATCGAGTTCTTCTGGTCGCTGGTATCCGTTACCTGTGCCTTTTCCGGTGTCGAATAGCATGCCGCGCATTAGATAGACTAGCTGACGCCATGGTTCCTCACGGTTCTGGTGCAAGATGTCTGCCGCGTAAGATGGATTCCCGATCTGGTGAGAGATTTCCTGAATACGCTCAGTCAGTGCCTCAGGGATTTCCTGAAATTGCTTAGAAATGGTGAGGTGGAATGCGAGTTCCTTGAGCTCCTTGCGCATGAGTACGATGGCGTGATAGCGGAGGTCCGCTAGCGTATCGTAAGTTACCTCAGGAGTAACAAGCGGGTGTCCATCACGGTCACCACCGATCCATGTGCCAAAGGTAACGCGTGGAAGTTTACCTGAGTTGCGAAGTCTGTCAACGGAGAATCCTGCGTCTCTCCAAGCTTCGGTGAAGTGAGTATCGAGGCGGTTTAACACTGCTGGATACATTTCACGTAGGTAGTAGAGGGCGTTTCGGAGTTCTTGCTTGAGGTCTGGGCGGGTCATGTGGATCTCTCCAGTGCGCCAGAGTGTCTCCATGGCGGCAGAGATGTTTGCCTTTATGCGGCGGCGCTCACGGTCAGTGTACTTAGGGTGCTCACTTCTGGCGAGTTCTTCATAGATAGCGCGATGGCGCTCGCGGACGGTGGCGCGTTTCGCCTCAGTAGGGTGGGCTGTAAGTACTGGCTCTACGTGGACATCTTTGAGCACGTCTAGGATCTGCTCTTCGTCTAGGCCTAAATCTTTCATATCCTTTAGCGTGCGTGCCCATAGACCACGGATGGATGCGGCTCCGAGTTCGTTTTCGCGTTCGCGGCGGATAGCAGCAGAGACACGCTCTTCCACCATGTTTAAAAGCTGGAATCCTATGGAGTAGAGCTGCTGAGTTCCTTCGGGAGGAGTGGAATCAGGCGTTACATTTCTCCATGGAAGGAAAGGAATGAGCTCATCTTCACCGAGCGAGGTGAGGGAGTCAGAGAGTGAATCGATAAGAAAGGTGAGAGTGTCATCGATAAGGGCAAAGCCTTCTTGACGGAGATTCTCACGGACTGGGTTGATATCGCTATTAGTAGTGTTCACGGGCAGAGTATGGGGGAGAAATTAGTAGGGGTGAAGATCTTTCTGCGCGGTACTGTGATTTTTTCTGGATAGGGATAAGTTTTTTTGGGATGTTTTATAGGCTCGTAGACATTCACACTAGACAAGCGGTGCGTTTAAAGTATGAATTCGGGTAATTCAAACCATCAAATTATGAATAATAAACTAAGCCTGGTGGCGCGGAGCTCTTAGCTAGTTAGCCTTTTCTACATTTAATCAATGCCGCGTTTTGTAACGTGGTCCAGGTAGCTGGGTGATGATCTTCTTCATTTCTAAGGTGAGTAGAGCTGGGAGTAGTGCAGGGATCTTTAGCTGTGTGGCTGCGATGAGTTGATCAATGGTGATTTCTTCTGCACTTAGACTCTTGTAGATGAGGGACTCAGTTTCTGTTAGAGTGCTGATATCTAGTTTGAGGGTTTCTGATGGCTCGCTCTGTGGAATGTCTATGAGCGGGAGGGCAGACATGTCGTCT
>CALFBV010000035.1 GCA_937951395.1 uncultured Rubritalea sp. | reverse complement strand
AAAAGGCATGGAAGTAGTGATGCTCATGGACGCTGAAAATGACCTCCTCTGGGCTGCATCTAGCACAGACTTCCTCGCAGAATGCCGTGGAGATGGAGCTAAGCTAGTAGCAGATGCAGACTACAAAGCGATCTCTGGTGGAACTAAGCAGGGTAACATGGTTGCTTATATTTCAAGACAGGCATGTCTAGAGATCAGACAGGTTAAGGAAGCTAAGTATAAGAAGATGGGCAAAAAAATGCTCTCAGAGGGTATGATCAAGAAAATCATGGATCACCTCACAGAGTCTAAAAATGGCTACTATGCTGAGGTTCGTCAGAGCGGAAAAGGCATCAACTACGTGCTAAAAGCGCCATGCCCGATTAAAGAAATCATGTGCGTAAAAGGCGGATGCAAAAGAAGTAAAGGCAAGTCATGCGACAAAAAGGGTTGTAACAAAGGATGTAACAAAGGATGTGGCAAAGGATACGAAGGATGTAAAAAGGGTGAAAGAGCCTGTCCTCATTCTGACGGATCTAAGTCTCCTAAAGGAAGAGAAGGTGGCGGATGTAAAAAAGGCAAGTGTGACAAAGGATGCAAAGACAAAGCTGGCTGTGAATGCAAAGGCGACAGCAAGTGTGACAAAGCTCCAAAAGATGAACCTAAAGCCTCGAAAGCAACTCCTAAAGAAGACAAAAAATCTGAGGTTAAGCCAGCACCTAAAAACAAAGCTCCTCAAGGTGACATGTAATGCTTAGCATTAGAATTAAGTAACTCAATTTACAAGAGGCCTCGGAAGTTTTTTCGGGGTCTTATTTGTTTTACGGAGCGCTATTGCTGTGTTGCTTGACCATGAGGTGGATGGGGGGTAGAAAGTGTGTATGCCTAAATTGACTGCCATAGTGGCGATGACTCCTGAGCGGATTATTGGAAAAGACAATGACCTACCGTGGAGACTGCCGGAAGATTTGAAAATGTTTAAGCGCACCACTGCGGGGCATCCCGTGGTAATGGGGCGCAAGACATGGGACTCACTCGGTAAATATAAACCGCTTCCTGGGAGGCAAAACATCGTGATTACGCGAGATGAAAGCTGGGCAGAAGAAGGCGCGACAGTTATTTACTCTCCCGAAGAACTACAGAACACCGAGCTCCAAGATGAGCATGTCTTCGTGATCGGTGGGGCGCAGATCTACCAGCTGTTTCTCCCGCATCTGGATGAGCTGATCATCTCCTATGTTTATAATAACTACGATGGCGACACCAAGTTCCCAGACTTCAGCGAGCACTTCAGCGAGTATGAAGTGTTAGAAACTTATGAGGAATTCGAAGTGCGACGTTATTTCAGAACTGAAAAATGTAATACGAAGTAGAGAAGTAAAAAAGATGAATGACTGATGAAAACCTCGTTCAAAGTCACACTATGTTCATCGCTCTTACGGGCTTCATTTTTGAATGAGATGATCGATTAGGTCAATGTAATTGAAGAATACCTTTGCTCGGCTGATCACGGACGGGTAGATCTTGAAGCTGGTTGATTTATGGTTCTACCTTCTCCAGTTCTCTAGCCTTTTCTCTAAGTCTGATTCTAGGCGGAGGCGTTTGCTTACTAGGCTTTGGCGCACGCGCTCTTGCCAGGGGCTGTAGTTGGCGGATTTAGATGACTGGGTGAGGAACTCGCGGATGTCTTCTATGCGGAGGCTGCGGTCTGCGTAGAGATTGGGATTGGTGGCGTGCTTGGCTACGTCGTTCACGAAGGAGTTGATGAGTGCGAGACTACTGAATAGCTCGGCGATGGTGATGCTGGTGAATTTCTCACGGCCTTGATCAATGCTTTTGAGATCATTTTTAGGAGGTCTGAGATCGAGCTGGGTGAGGGTATCACTGACGTAGTGCGCGGCCTGCGTGAGCGGGCGTGAGATGTGTGATGATGAGAAAAGGAGGCACAGATGATTGCTCAGAGTGGTGACATTTTTCCAGATGCTGAGGTCGATGTAGATGTCATAGAGGTTGCTACAAAGGTGGCTGCCGAAACTGCTGAGTGGCATGTTGACGATGTCTGTGGCTTCCATTTTCTGGTCGAAAATGAACATGGAGCGCATGGAGCAGAGGAGTGGCTGCATGAGGAACTCGTAGCCTGGGTATGTGCTGCCGCGACCATCGATCTTGGATAGCTCGGAGCGATCTAGGTAGATCTGGACGGCGTTTAAAATAGGGTCTGTGGAGGCTTGAGGTGCGAAGGGCTTTAGCGCGTAGAGGATGGTGAGCTGGTCAAAGCTGGCGAAGGATAGCGCGCTGGCTCCAAGCTTCTGGATGAGTTTCCAGGCTTGCTGCTGGGACTCGCGAAGGTCATCGCCCGTGGTATTATCTGCTGCTAGTCCGGTGATGGTCTTGAGTGACGCGGAGTTATGGGCCTCGAAGAAGGTGATGATTTCTGGTGCAGGGGCGTGGTCTGGTGTGCCTGCTTCGTAAGATTTCAGCTGACCGTAGTAGCCGAGGATGAGCTTGGCATATCTGGCGTCCGGGTTTGGCTGGCCGCTATTATTTAGGTATCTGCCAGCGAGTGTGCCGGAGTGAGGATCTGATCCGAAGGCGAGGTTGGCGATGGCTTGCTTACAGCAGATATCAGCTGTGGGGGTGACGAGTAGTGGCAGGTTGGCATCGGTGCAGACTTGTCTTAGCTCTGTGATGAAGAGGTCAATGATGGCTTCAAATTTCTCTAGATCTGTATCATCTGCGGTGTGCTGTGAGGCCTTATATTTAGCGCGTATTGTGGACTGTTGCTGGCTGAGATCTCGGATGACGAATGGCATGGCACCTCCCGGGACGCCTGCTGCGCAGAGTTGCTGCTTGAGGTCATCTGGGATGCGGGTGTCTTTTCTGTCTGGGATGGAGGACCAGATTTTGGAGATGATTTTTTCTAGTTTAGCATATTCTTCACAGTCATCTGTTTTACCTTTAGAGATGGCAGCGAGTGAGTGATGAGCGGATCCGCCTGAGAGCACACCTTCGGTGGTTTCGATGGTCTCGACTCCGTATTTCATCGCCTCCTGCATGGCTCCGAGAGAGTTTTGATGATGGGTGGAGTGGATGTGTAGACTGAGTGGGATATTACGCTCACCAGAGGTAAGTTTTTCTAACAGTGCGGGAACGAGGGTGGCGACGCGCTCGGCAGTGAGCTGTCCAGACATGTCTTTGATGGCGATCGCATTGTAGCCTTCTTCGATGAGTGCATCTGTGTAGTTTAGATAGTAGTCATCCGTGTAGCGCTTGGGAAATTCTGAATAATGAGTAAAACATAATGCGCCTTCGAGGACGACATTGTTTTGGCGCGTGATGCTGTCTGGGAGG
>CALFBV010000034.1 GCA_937951395.1 uncultured Rubritalea sp. | reverse complement strand
TGTTTACCAAGACAGCATCTGCTCCCAGCTCCATGGCTTCTGAGGCATGGCTGGGTGCGCCTAGGCCGGCATCGACTACTACGGGAACAGTTGCTTGGTCGATAATGATCTGCACTAGATCTCTGGTGACTACTCCTTTGTTAGATCCAATAGGTGCTCCGAGAGGCATGACTGCAGCGGTGCCCACTTCTTGGAGACGTTTGGCTAGAACTGGGTCAGCATTGATGTATGGTAGGACGGTGAATCCTTCTTTAACTAGAATTTCTGCCGCCTGAAGCGTCTCGATAGGGTCTGGTAAAAGGTAGGTGGGATCAGGGTGTATTTCTAGTTTGATCCATTTCGGGAGTCCGGCTACTTCTGCTAGCCTAGCTAGTCTGATAGCTTCCTCTGCATTCATTGCTCCGCTGGTGTTTGGTAGGAGTAGGTATTTCTCAGGGTCGATAAATTCTAAGATATTAGCGAAAGGGTCTTTGTCTCCTGTGAGGTCTGCTCTACGTAGCGCTACGGTGACTATTTCCGTGCAGCTGGCAGCCAGTGTGTCTCGCATAATCTCGTTTGATGCGAACTTGCCAGTGCCAGCCATAAGGCGGGAGTTGAATTCCCTACCTGCTATAATTAAAGGTGTATTTTTCATCTAGTTTATCCTTGGTAGAGGTAAGTTTTTTGCCCTTTGACTCCAAGCCCCGTGATCTGAAACACCTTACCTGCATGCTCTTCTATCTCGGACTTGTGAATACCAGTGGTGACGTAGAGGATGTCTAGGTTTTCTCCACCGAAAGCACAAGCGGTAGTTTCTAAGCATGGAAGATCTATTTTACGAAGCTGCTCGCCAGTCTTACTATCATAGCAGACTACGCAGGCTCCGTGGCAGAATGCTATCCAGAGATTGTCATTTTCATCGATCGCCATCCCATCTGGTGATGCTCCGATGGCTGAGGTGTCTACGACCTTTCTTGCATTAGAAATTTCACCGTCTGCGTAATCGAATGCCAGAACTGTTAGAGTCGGGGTATCAATATAGAACATTGTTTTACAGTCTGCGGACCAGGTGATTCCGTTAGAGTTAGTAACTCCTGGGTAGACTTCTGTGACATCGCCATCTTTGCCGAGGCGGTAAAGACTGGCGTCACCTTTCGCCTTTACTAGACTGATTGTGCCTGCGAAGAAATGTCCGTCTGGTGAGCATTTGCCATCGTTGAATCTGTTATTAGCCTTGTCTAGCTCAGGGTCTGAGATAGCGGTTAGATCACCATTTTCTGAGAGGAAAGAAAAACCTGTATCCCCTGCTATCACCATGCCACCAGACTCCCTCGGGACTACGGTTCCTACGCGCTCGCCTACTTCCCATATTTTTTCTTCACCAGTGCTAGGGTCTAGGCGGATGACTTTGTGGCCTTCTATGTCTACGTATATGAGTGCGCCATTATGCCACAATGGACCTTCGCCCCATGTTGAGATGTGTCCTTTGATTGGTTCTACTAGATGCATGGCTGCATTTAAGTCATAGAACGAGCTAGTGTCCAGCCAGCACCGTGACAAATTTTTACTACTTCAACTAGGGCTAAACTAGAAGACTTCAGAGAAAATTTGAGTCGACCGTGAGGGTGACGACTGGTGAGCATAGAGCTGGTAGACCGGCCCACTAGTCAAGATCCTCTCCACATTTACGGCAAAACTTAGCATCCGCTAAGTGACCATGAACTCCGCACCCTGGACAGGCATCTGAGGTCTCATCTGGCTGATTTTCAGCATTAACCATGGCACTACTTACTATGCCGGTAGGAACTGCAATAATCGCGTAGCCAGCTAGGATCATCAGCGTAGTTAGAAATCTGCCTAGGTCAGTAGTGGCTGTGATGTCACCATAGCCCACTGTGGAGATAGAAACGATGGCGTAATATATACTCACTGGAATGCTGGTGAACTGAGTATGCGGTTCATCCCCCTCGACTAAGAACATTAAGGTGCCTGCTATCACTGAAAAAATTAAGACCGCAAAGAAAAACACGGTGATCTTTTCCTTTGATTTACGCAAGCCAGTAGCGATGACCTGAGCACCTCTGACGTGATTTACCATCTTTAACACTCTGAAAATCCTCAGTAGACGTAAGATCCTGATCACTGCGAAGCCATGCGTGCCAGTGAAAAGCAACGTGAGATAGGTGGGAAGGCAGGACAGCAGGTCAATGATACCGAAGAAACTCGTTGCGTATTTAAGAGGCCGTCTGCTTACCCAGAGACGCGTGAGATACTCTATCGTGAAGAAGATAGTGAAGAACCATTCCGCAATATTTAGTAATGCCCCGTGCTTCAGCTGGAACGGCACTACGGTCTCTAGCATGACTGCTAAGACACTAAAGAAAATAGACCATAGTAGAATAACATCAAAGGCCTTCCCCATAGGAGTCTCCGCCTCGAAGATAATCTCCCAGACTTTTTGCTTTAGACCGCTCCTTGATCTTAATTCTGACTCGTTTTTTTCTTTACTCATGGTTGGGTGCTTATGAAATTACAGACGCCTCCAGAGGCTTACTTTAGAAACCCCTAATTGAAACTTACGGACGTGATCGCGAATAGTAAAGACTTCATCGGCGTGAGTGACGCACTCAAAGTGTTCTTCTAATGCAGCCTGAAGCCACTCCCAACTATCACCCTCCGGAATACTTTCCTTCTGAGTAAATTCTTCTGACCACGAGAACGGAGTAGCTAGAACTAGCTCACCACCCTGCTTCACTAAGCTAGGGAGACGATCTAACAGCTTCTTGGGCTCTGGTAGTCTACAGATGAGATTCGCAGCATGAACACGGTCGAAACCTTTGAAACCATCTGGTAGGCTCATGGCATCGCCTTCTGCAAAGCTTACATTTTCTGCCACCGAGCCTTCTGGGACTGTAGCGGTAGCGCTGATAAAATGCTTCCCCTCTTCTTGGAAGCGATACGGTATTTCGCCCTGTTCTTTCAGCTCGTTAGCAGTATCGATAAAGAGTTTGGAAAAGTCGATCCCTATAACTTTAGAGGATGTCTTGCTTAGGTGAAATGCAGAAGCCCCGACAGCACAGCCTAAGTCTAGGCTCAGAGCGACGCGTTTCTGAGTGAAATAGTTCACCGTTTGCGCAGGAAAGTCGAGCGCACTCAGCTTGGAGAAGCTCCACGGCATCCGCTGATCGTGCTCGCCATAATGCATGAGAAGGTAGTCACTCAGGACTTTTTCAGATTCGTAATTCATCTTTTTATTTTTATTTAGGGGAAGTAATAAGTTTTCTGATCGCATCCACGGGGACGCAGTTTCTGATCACCATTTGAAAATTACCCTTCGGATCTTTTATAGGGTTTTTTGATGGATAGTAAATTAAGTTCGCACTGGCAACCATGCTGATGACATTTCCTGCATCATCCATCACTGGACCACCACTAGAACCTCGGTAATATTCTGCGGTCACGCCCATCCAATAGCATGCTCTCTTATTTCGATCTGCATAGTAGCGCGTTACTTGCCCCCCAGTGTAAGTGAAGAATCTACTATCTGGATGCGTGATGATATGGGCATTACCATCCTCTCGCTGCGAGGCGAATTCTTTGCTCGGTGGGGCTTTTTCATCTGTGCAGAGTTTTCCTATTTTAGCATCTAGTCCCCTAATGAGCGCTGCGTCGTTAATGATAAGTGGGGCTTCCTGAGCCAAAACAACTGATGTAGTAATCAAATACAGCATGGATAAAATACCAGCTGTTAGAGACTTCAGAGTGAGCCTCTGCTTGTTTTGTGCGTTTAACATGCCCTATATAAAAAAAATCGCTCCGGCGCTACAAGGATAAAAACCTTAGTGAGCACCGGAGCTAGTTCATCCCCCAATGAACAATCTTTATGAACGAAGCGCTTTCTTGACGAACTCGCTTGGTCTGAAATTTTCGATGATGACTTCTGTTTTTCCTCCCTTATTCATCCTCACTTCGCTTACGTTGAAGTTTGGAGTCTTATGGGGGGCAAACAATATATCGTCGTGAGTGCTGTTCTCGTGTGTCTTGAACATCTCAGGGATAATATCTCCACCTAAGTGATCATCTCTACCTGTAGCTAAATGGCAAGTCCCTATTACTTTTTCATCTTGGATGTCTGAAAACGAAACCGGCAGAACCTGGGTTCCAAAGCCTAATTCTCCGATAGTCCCTGTCATAGCATCGTCTGCAAGCCGACTATTATGAGCATCTATTGTATCTTGGTTTCCTTCTATTAAAGTAGACTTTACTATACTGCGGTCTGTAACTGTTAGTAACCCCAATGTCCCATCATCGTATTTCATAGGGAATTCTCCCCTCGCATCAGTCGGGACGAAGTAGACCTCTCCTGCAGGTAAATTCGCCACATCAGGCTCCATCCCCTTGCACAGTCCTTGAGACTTTTGTGCTTCTTGCCCATCCAGGCCAAGCCATGCAGTGAGCACCCGCCCATCTTCAAGAGTGAAATCCACTTCAATAGAATCTGCCTTAGTCATCGCCACTCGCATTTTCTCAGCATCAGCTGCTACTTGGTTATAATCAACCGCCAGCCCAGAATTTAGAATAACATCATTCATCCCGTGCATTGTAGCTCCCCGGAAACCGAACTCCTTACACTTTGCTGTAAGCGGTGCAGTGGCACTCCAATCCGTGATACAGAGAACAATATCATATACAGAATAAAT
>CALFBV010000033.1 GCA_937951395.1 uncultured Rubritalea sp. | reverse complement strand
ATGTAATCCCGCTTGATGGTTTTTCTCCACTTATCATAGGTATTTTGTATCAGGGGCTAATAAAACCAATCGCTCAGGAGTTTATTAATGAGACTATGATTTATGCAAAGACTTTAGCGTAATTAACTATGAAATAGATAGTGAGAACCATCTTTTCGGTGGTATTTTTCAGGGGTTTAGAGCTCCAAATCTGGAAGATTTAACAGGATCTAACACTTCCAACTCATGAGATGAAGTAGGTGGCTCAATCACGAGTGATACGATTCGAAGACTCTCACCACTAGCAGGATCAGCCAGTCTCAGGAGGTCACATCCGAATGAGAAAGCCTGGATAGAAGGCACTGTATTAAAAGCCGCGACACAGAATAATTTAGCAACTGAAGATCTGGGAGACGACTAGAGAATACCGACTGGCCGAACACCGGGGTATCTAGTGGGTTCAGTGAGAGCGGGATGGCAAGCGAAAGAAAATATGCTCCTGACGCAAGGATTAGAAAATCTAACTGATGAAGATTACAGAGTTCACGGATCTGGTGTCAATGAGACTGGATTTAATGTAATAATCGGTGTGAAGTTCAGCTGGTAACATTTTCAGACTTTTTCTAGACCTTCTGCTATGTTTATAACCTTATCAAATTCCTCGATGAGTTTTTTTCTAATCGGTTCAGATCTTTTGGATAGTTTTCTTTGAAGATCTTCATATTCCTCTCTACCTTGCTTGGTCTCTATCTTCACGGGGGCAAGCTTGTAATCTGTTAGATCGTAAGGTGATGCGCGCATGTCTAGTTCGCGTATGTCTCGTGCTAATAGGAAACATTCCCAGAGCAGTGTGCTAGGAAGCCAGGGCATCGCTTTGTAGCACCATTTATAGAGGTCCATATTGGTATGCAAACATCCTGGCTGTTCCATCTCTAACCGATTATCGTTGTCGGGTTTGAGCCGGTTCATGGGTAGGGCTGGCTTTGAGAAAAACCGAAAGGCATCGTAATGGCTGCAGCGCACGATGCGAGCCTCTAAGGCTTTATTAGTTTCTTTCTGAGTAAGTCTCAGTGGGACAGATTCTCGGTGACGGACATCATCCACCTGATACACCATTGCCCACTCATGTAGCCCGAAGCAAGCGAAGTTAGCGGTCTTCTCCTGAGTAGATTCTAACAATCTCTGAATCCATCGCAACCTTGGGGTTCGATCTTTAGCCATGAGCGTAGGATCTAGAAATATACTCTCATCGATTTGGCGATAATATTTTTCATTAAACTGCTTCGGTTTGTGTTCGCCCGCTAAGTCTAAGACAATGCCAACACCCGGGTGCCAAGTTTCTAGGCGGCCCATGGAGTATGAGTAATAGGAGAACAAGAAATCGTGCACTGGATGCTTTGATCCGGAGAACTTCTTCTGGCGGTATGGTTCCGTCCAGAGCTTCACTTTATGTGTATAAAGGGCAGCGGTTTCTTGCCAGTTTTTTACTGTCACCATTGGCTATTTGATTAACCTCTGCCTCGTTCTAGCAGAAGTAACATTGTGAACGATAGAATGAGATTTAGCTCTTGCTGTGAGCTAAGGTCAGAGAATTTCTCTAGCTCAAATTTACCTTCCCAGAGCGCTGGCTTCTTAGTCAGTCTCATCACTATTTCACCATCATTCTGTATCGCTGAGTATTTGGGATGGAATAGGTATGAGGACGCCATACCTACGATGGGTATTTCTCCAATGAGTCCGTCCAGGATCTTTGCCACAGGATTTTCCTCGCTGATCTTATAGTCCGGAATATCATCGCCAGGGTTAAACGTTTCATAGCTAGCTTTCCACAATGAACGCATACCTTTCCTTCCTACCGATCCGATCTCTCTGCCATCAGGTCCACCGAAAAAATAACGTGCTGACCAATCGAGAACTTTGTTTGCTTGTATCGTCCCGAGTTTAGTAGTCTTGGTGCTGTCGCTAAAAATATCGACCTTTTCCTTAAACTTAAACAACTTCTGCTTCACATAGATGAGTGATCTTCCAGTAGCATCTGTGACGGTTAGTTGGGGAGCTATGGCGATAATCTTAAATGACACATTGAGCGGATACTGAGCATTAGTAAGACCTGGAATTTCTAGATCTTGTGATGAAGCGGGAATTTCTGGTGAAAGAGGGTTTGATTCAGGTGCTTGATAAGGATTGTCCATGTGATATTATATGGGAGATATTAAGGATGGCGAACTCTTTTTAATGTCTTCTGACAGATGTTTGATTAATCGACATTTCTTTAATTGGTCTGTTCCATCTTATGAGGAGCAATGGCAGATTAAAAATTGAGAACGGAGACAGAAAACATAGCTCTTGATAATCTCTAGTCTATATATGAGCACACATACTGGCAGATGCCTGTTTCTACTTTGATGCTGAAGCCAGAGTTTGCTGGAATATCGAAATGTTGACCTGCTCTGTAGGAGTTGGAATCTTTAGATCCATCTATGATCACGGAGCAGCTGCCATCCGTGACGTCCATGCGCTCTGCCTGTTCGGTTCCGAAGTAATAGTTACCAGCGAAGATGAGACCAAGAGTCTTGGTAGTTTTATCTGGTAAGGTGATCTTGTGTGAGACGACTTTGCCTTCGAAGTAAATATTAGCTTTTGCTGCTGCTGTTACATTGTTGAATTTCATAGAAGGAGGGTAATTTGTAAATAGCTGGATGGGCGAATAAATAGTTAGTCAGCTTATTAAAACACATTTTTTCATCGCAAAACATCTTAGGTTCTTTCAAGTTTACATGAAGATGAATATGGAAAGTGAAATACAGAATTTGTTAAGCGAAACTGAGCAGCGGCTAGGGGTAAGGATTCTTTACGCTTGCGAGTCAGGCAGTAGAGCATGGGGCTTTGCATCGCCTGATAGTGATTTCGACATTCGGTTCATCTACGCTTATCCTGAGAGTGAATATTTAAAGATTTCCTCGGTAACAGAGACCATCGAAATCCCAATCAAAGATGATCTGGATCCAGGTGGTTGGGAGGTTAGGAAGGCTCTGAGTTTACTTAGAAAATCTAACGGAGCTCTCTCAGAATGGCTTCATTCCCCAATCGTGTATAGAGAAGAGCCAGGATTTCTAGAGCAATGGAGATCTGCCTATACAGAAGTGTTTTCTGACAAAGCTCTCTACGATCACTACCGCGGTCTTGCACGTCAGATGTGGATGGGATCACTAAGTCGTGAGAATGAATCCGTGCGGGCAAAAGCTTACCTCTACTGCCTCAGATCCACTCTATCTGCGCTCTGGGTAGCGGATAAAAAAGCGCCTAGCCCAGTGGAGTTTTCTAAACTCTTAGGTTATCTTCCAAGTCATTTACATAGCACCATCGACACCTTGCTAGAGTATAAGTCTGACTCTGGTGAAAAAGAAACGATGCCTAGAATTCTAGAACTGGATGAATTTTTGGAAACGGAAGTGGAAATTAGTCCTGTGAAAGGAATGCAGCGTCCGCCAGCGGAATGTCCTGGACTGGATCGGTTGTTCCAAAATACCGTTAAATCTAGAGGGAGAAACTACATTAAAAAATCTGAATTCACACTATCACGAGTTCGCGAGAAGGATTTGTTACTATTCGAAGCTGTAGCAGGAAGTCAAGCTTATGGGACAAATACTCCAAAATCGGATATTGATCTGCGCGGTATATTCGCAGCTCCAGATTCATTTCTAACAGCGGCGGAATCCATCGAGCAAGTGCAAGATGAGAAGGGCGATGAAGTCTACTATGAACTAGGCAAATACATGCAACTTCTAATGAAGAGTAATCCCAATGCTCTGGAGATGCTCTGCATGCCAAAAGATTGTATCCGGTATCGGCATCCTGTGATGGATCTGCTAGCCCCTCAGTTATTTCTCACTAAACAATGTGAAATGAGCTTCGGTGGCTATGCTCTGGGGCAGGTCAGAAAGGCGAGGGGATTAAACAAAAAGATAGTGAATCCTGAGCCTGAGAAACGGAGGGATTTAATCGATTTCTGCCAAGTTCTCAGTGGTCAAGGCGGTGAGAATCTAAAAGAATGGCTAAAGACGCGTGGAATCTCTCCTAATGACTGCGGGCTAGTGGCAGTGAATCATGCTCCTAACACTTACGCCATTTTCCATGATTCATCAATCCAGTATAGAGGTATGTTTTCCACTTCCAAAGAGCAAGATGTGCGCTGTAGCTCAGTGCCAAAAGAAGCAGAACCAATAGGATGGATGGTGTGTAATGTGGATGCATTCAAGCGTCACTGCAAGCTACATAAGGAATACTGGAAATGGGTGGAAGCTCGTAATGAAGACCGTTTTATAGTGAATAGCGAACATGGTAAAGGTTATGATTCTAAGAATATGATGCATACGCTAAGGCTACTAGAAATAGCAGAGATGATAGCAACGGATGGGATCATCCAGCTGCGGAGTCCCAATGTGAGTTTTCTTATGCAGGTGCGCGCTGGAGAATTTTCTTATGATGAATTGCTTAAGATGGCAGAAGAAAAGATGGCGCGCGTGAGCGAAGCCTATGCCAACTGTTCACTGCCAGAAACAGTAGATTTTTATAGAGCCAATGAGGTTCTCTGTGAAATGCGAGAGTTCTTGAGGTAGTGAGATTATTTACAGAAAAAATCTAGTGGCGCAATTTCAAATATGGGGCAAAGTTTTTCTATATAAATTATGAGCGATAAAGATAATGACAAGAGAGAGGAGGTCCCACCAACACCTGAGGAAATGCAGGAGACTCTGAAGGATCTATTTAGTAAGATAGGTGGGATGGGGATGTCATTTAGTCCTTTCATGCAGGAGATGAATGATGGAGCACCTGAGGAGAGTGAGCCTGAGTCTATAGAAATTGATACGCTAGAATCTCTGGATGATTTTAACCTCATTCCACGAGAGGTGAAGGCACATTTGGATCGGTTCGTGATCCGTCAGGATGAGGCGAAAAAGGCGCTATCTATTGCAGTCTGTGATCACTATAATCACGCTAAAAGTGTGCGTGCATTGGAGGATTCTGGTGAGGTAGACTCTATGGAATACCAGAAGCAAAATGTCATCGTTGTGGGACCTACGGGTGTGGGCAAGACGTATCTTGTGAAGCACATCGCGGAAATGATAGGGGTTCCATTTGTGAAGGCGGATGCGACGAAGTTTTCTGAGACTGGCTATGTAGGAGGGGACGTAGATGACCTTGTGCGCGAGTTAGTGCGTAAGGCGGATGGTAATGTGGAACTCGCTGAATATGGTATTATTTACATCGATGAAGTGGACAAGCTAGCAAGCAAAGGTGGCGGATCATTTGGTAAAGATGTGAGTGGCAGAGGAGTGCAGACTACTTTACTGAAGCTAATGGAGGAAACAGAAGTCCAGCTGAGTAACCCTATGGATATGAAGGGGCAAATGATGTCTGTGATGGCGATGGAGCGAGGATCTAAGCCTCAGAAAGAAACGATTAATACGCGACATATTTTGTTTATTGTGAGTGGGGCGTTTTCTGGATTAGAGAAAATAATTTCACAGCGTGTGCAGAGCTCTCGTATAGGGTTCCAAGTGGATGAACGTAGTGAGTTACTGGATAGCGATCTGTTTAAAAATGTTGAGACTCAGGACTTTATTGATTTTGGATTTGAAGCAGAGTTCATCGGCAGATTACCTGTGCGCGTGGTCTGTGAGAAACTGGAGAAGAAGGATTTTGTGAACATTATGAAGTTCTCAGAGGGAAGCATACTACGCCAATATGAGCGTGAGTTTGAAGCATATGGAATCCATGCTCGCTTCACAGACAGCGCGATAGAAAAAGTAGCTGAGTTAGCGGAAAAGGAAAACACGGGAGCTCGTGCACTGATGACTGTATTGGCGGACATGTTACGTGAGTTTAAATTTGAACTCCCTGGGACATCAATTTCTGAGTTGAAAATCGATTCAAATCTAATCGACAATAAAAAAGAAGTCCTTGCTCAATACCGGAAGGATGGACTCAAGGTAAACATCGAGAAAGTGCGTGATGAAGTGACTATCTATGCCAGAGAATTTAGCTCTAATCATGGGGTGAAAATGGATTTCACCCAGGATGCCATACTTGCTTTGGCTGATTTATCCTCAATTCAGGGGCGTAGTGCGCTACAAATCTGCCGAACTAAGTTTAAGGATTACCAATTCGGGCTTAAGCTTATACAGGGAAATAATGGACGCGAAAGCTTCAAAATTTGTAAAGAAGCGATAGAAGATGCAGACAAGTTCTTGAGTGAAATGGTAGTTCACTCTTATGATGCAATCAAGAAGGACGAAGACAGCGGCGAAATAACGGCGAAATCTCCTTCAATATCTTCAACCAATGACTAAATAAGTGGAGCCTACCAGTCAACATACAGCTGCAATCCAAGAACCTCACACAGCAAACAAACCTCTAGGTGAAGTGGCTATGCCTGGGCTCATCTGTGGATCTGTGGGGGCTATCCTGACTATTATTCTATCACTAGCAGGAAGATATAATGGACTCGCCTTGAGTCTCAAGGAGTTCTACATGGCTGAGCCATTCTATATGACAGAGGCTAGTAGCTTGCATTTTGGCTGGGACTGGCTGTTTGTTCTACTGCTGACCTTCGGGGTCTCATTCGCGGTGCTGGACACGGATAAAAAATGGCGACGTCTGATGATCATTTTGCTAGCATCAGTGGTAGTTATTTTCAGTTCTCCTGTTTTAATGCTATGGGATGTATTTTGGTCTCCAGTAATCGTTTTTGTAGGGCTCATCTGGTCGTGGATATGCGCTTTTATTTATAGCTGCCAGCATACTATGCCATGTGAGTTACTTCTTCCCTCTCAGAAGGTAGAGCAGATGCATATAGAGCCACTAGCTACCTCAGAACGGAAGTTAGATCTTGTGGAGCATGAAAAGGAGAACGTAGCAGAAGAAAAATACCAACCTAAAGATACATCATGTCCAGACTAGATTATCCAGAAGCCGTAGTAGGACTGATCTCTGAGCTTAAGCGTCTACCTGGTGTGGGGCCACGCAGTGCTGAGAGAATAGCGGTGTGGATGATTCAGCATCAGAAGTCTAATTCAGAAGAGCTCTCTAAATCACTCGATGTCTCACGGGAAATGGTATCGCTCTGTAAGAAATGTGGCTTTTTCTCTACCCAGGGCCACTGTGATCTGTGTGAGGATACTAGCCGAGATGCAGCTAGTCTCTGTGTGGTAGAGCACCCCACAGATGTATTGCCACTAGAACGTTCTGGAGCGTTCAAGGGGTATTACCACTGTCTTGGAGGTAAGCTATCGCCACTCGATAACACGAGCCCTGATGATTTAAATATCTCTGAACTCCAGAGAAGGATTACTACTAATAAAGAGGGAGATCTAGAAGTAATTCTAGCCCTTAGCTCAGACGTAGAAGGAGAAGCTACAGCTAACTATCTCGTAGAAATTCTAGAGCAATATGAGTGCACGGTAACCCGGATCGCTCAAGGTCTACCTGCTGGAGGTGGTTTAGATCATGCCGATGAGCTTACTCTCATGCGAGCTCTGCAGGGAAGGCGTTAAAAGGTTTTACTGATGATCTTTAGAAGCTTAGTGAAATAAAAAGCGCAGATCTCTTGCATACATACCAAAACACCTGCGCTTTTAAATGTGAGTTAAGAAATTTAAATCTCAATCGCTGTGACGGAGGTGACTCCGGTGAAGGCCTCTAGCTCTGAAACAACTTCTGCGCTTGGCGTGGTGTCTAGCTCGATGACCGTGAGGGCATTGCCTTCTGACTTGTTGCGTGCTAGAGACAGGTTCGCTATATTGAGGCTGTGCTTGCCGAGGACAGTTCCTACGTGACCGACGATTCCTGGAGAGTCGTCATTTCGAACGATGAGGAATTTACCGGTGATGTTGGTGTCGACGAATAATTTATTGATCTCCACAATACGGGCAGACTTTCCAATGATTGTTCCAGCTAAGCGGAACCTTTCATCACCTTTGACAAGTTCTACGACGACGAGCTCAGCAAATTCTGTAGCTGCATTGATCGTTGATTCTGTTAGGTTGAGTCCCATCTCTTTAGCCACTGCTGTAGCATTGACGATGTTTACCTGACCGTCAGCTCTAGCTGCTTCCAGGTAGCCAGTGAGAGCGGTGCGGGAAATGAGTGCCGTGTCTTTTTCTCCGATCTTACCATGGTAAGAAACACGAAGTGAGTCTGGGTTTGCGGGTCCGAGCTTGGCTAGGAATTTACCTAGTGAGCTAGCTAGATCTAAGTAGTGACCTACTTCCGCGAGAGCTGCTGCATCGAGTGATGGCATGTTGATGGCATTTCTGATCTCTCCTGTGGTGAGGAAATCACGCACTTGCTCAGCCACTTGAATACCTACATTCTCCTGAGCTTCATTCGTAGATGCTCCGAGGTGAGGGGTAAATGCTGTGTGCTTACCGAGTGTGAAAAGCGGATGATCAGCTGATGGAGGCTCATCTTCATAGACATCGAGTCCGCAGCCTGCAATGTGACCTGAATCAATAGCAGCTTTGAGTGCTACTTCATCGATTAGTCCACCGCGTGCGCAGTTGACTACGATGGCTCCCTTATTCATGAGAGCTAGACGTTCTTCATTGAGAATGTGCTTTGTGTCATCTGTTAGTGGAACGTGAAGTGTGACAACATCGGCACCAGCTAGAGCTGCAGCAGGAGTTTCAGCGAGCTCTACTTTGAGCTGTTCAGCACGTGCGGGAGTAAGGAAAGGATCGAATGCGACTACGGTCATATTAAATGCCTGTGCGCGCTTTGCGAACTCTGAACCAATACGACCCATGCCAATTACAGCAAGGCGTTTCTCGTTTAGTTCGATTCCTTTGAAGGCTTTACGAGCAGCAGGGAAGTCACCAGAAATGACTCCATTGTGTCCGTGGGCAATGTTTCTCGCTGTAGAGAGCATGAGGGTGAAGGCGAGCTCAGCAGTAGAAATAGTATTACCCGTTGGAGTGTTCATGACGATGGCTCCGTGATCAGTAGCGGCTTCGCGGTCGATGTTATCCACACCCACACCAGCCCTGCCTATGACTTTAAGCTTAGTAGCAGCAGCGAGAACTTCGCGTGTTACTTTTGTTTGCGAGCGGACTACTAGTCCATCGTATTCACCGATGATACCG
>CALFBV010000032.1 GCA_937951395.1 uncultured Rubritalea sp. | reverse complement strand
TTCTTGGATATAGCACTAAAAAGATCGTAGTTCTTGGATGGCTTACGGTAGTTCATGCCTTTAAACTACTTTCTGATAAGAAAAATTAAATACTTTAAAATGTAAATTTGCCTCAGAGGTTTCCAGAAGTGCCCTTAATATGAAGTGGTTATAACTAGAGTATTCATGGGCGATATTAAAATAGATAAACTTAAGGCTGAGTTATTAGCTGAAGAGTTTCCTCAACGCCAGATCCAAGTATCTTATGAGCAAGGGAGAGACGGGAGAAATATACTGAACAGTGCAGGAGAAGCTAAATCGGAATGTGACGCTGAAGGTCCTGGCTATCGAGGATAATGATGATGAGGATAGAAAGAGGAGGTTTAACAGAGAAGCCCAGGCGCTCTCTCAGATGTCGCATCCTAACTTACTGCTGAACTATTAGTAGCTAATGAGGAGGTACCTTAAAAAATTAGTTGAGCTAGTTGATATAGTAGTTCTCGTATTATTGATCGTTCTGGTGTGATGTTGACGATAAAAATGATGAGCTAACTAGAATAAATCAAGGTCATCACTTTTAACTGCTTTTTCTACGAACGCAGTTGCCTTTGCCATTTCAGGAGTGAAGTGGGTGAGAGGTTTGATGAGGTTTGCGGGTAGGGGGAATTGTTTTTCCTGGATGTCTGGCGCAAGTTCTGGGGCAGTTCTGTAGGCTTGTTTCATCATTTCGAATTTGGCGTCAATGTTATCTATGTGATGCAAGACCTGTGCTTCAGGAGTGCGTGGAAGTGTGGGTGAGCCAAATTCAAGCGTGCCGTGATGCGAGGCGATGAGATGGAGTAAATGTATCCGGACTTCGTCATTCTTAGGGGTAAGTTTTTCCCAGGTTGTGGCTGTTGCTACGCAGCTTGAAATCATCTTGTCCCAAAGTTTATCAACGAGGCTGAGCCCGAGCGGGATGTGACCTAACATTTCTCCTTGCATATCATAAGCCTGTGTGAAGCCACGCTCATCATAAGTGTTTTCCCAGAGTTTTCCTGAGTCATGGAAGAGTACTCCTGCGATGAGTAGATCTTGATTTAGCTCAGGGTAAACTCCGCTGAGTGCCACTGCTGAGCGCATCATCTGGGCGACGTGCTCGACCATTCCGCCTCTGCGAGCATGATGATTTTTGCGCGCTGCTGCGGTGCGTCGGAATTTCAGCCCGTGTTCGGCTATAAAGAGAGCACAGAGTTGATTGAGTCTCGGATCACTAATGCTAGAGGTAAGTTTTACGATGTCGTTCCAGTCATTCGCTTGGAGCTTGCTAGTTTCTGGATCTCCGATGAGGAAATTCTGGATCTCACCTTCGTTAAGAATGCGGAACTGCCAGCGGTTGGCATCGATGCCGTATTGGTTCTGGATCCAGTCGCCTTCTAGGCGGATAAATGAGTCGAGATCGATGCTCTGGATCGCGCTGAACTGGGGTAGGTTCTCCCAGATCTTGAGCGAGAATTGATCAATCGCATCAGTGAGCGTGATCTGGAGGTAAGGTTTTCCAGACTTAGTGGTCTTAGTGACGCACTTTTGAAGTTGAGTGTCTACGGTAGCAGTGGTGGGGTTTTCGCCCGTGTTCTGCTTGAGCTCGGAAATGGTGTAGTGTGGCATGTCTAGCGGACTCTAACTCTGACTAGGGGATAACGATGATTTCATCACCCTCCTTGATGTCCACTGGACCACCGAAAAATGATTCTGCGATGGGGTCTGCGTAGCCTATTTCACTGCTTTCTATACGGCCCATTTTGATGCGTCCGATGATGCCACCAGCTTCTCCTCTTCGAATGCCAAGTATCTGACCTGTGTTTAGATTCTGGGCGCGGACTAAGTCTAGTAAGATAATTCCTTCGTCTGCGGCATACACTTTCACTCTAGCCATGACGAGAGCCTGGGCGATTAATGCCGCTCTTTCTCCTTCTGGCCTTCCTTCTTGCGCGATGGCTTGCTCTGCTAGCTCATTTTTTATCACATCTGCTTCTGCTGTGAGCATGTCATTCTCCGTTTCTTGTTCAGCTTGCTTCGCTTTGAGTTTAGCATTTTCAACTTCGAGAGCATCTATTTTTTGATCAAGAGCTGAATCAACGATAATCGGAGGAACAGAGTTTATAGGATTTACAAAAGCAGGAATTACAGGATTAGCAGCCGGAGTGTAAGGAGCTGGGGCGGCGTATTGACCATAGGCCAAAGGAGTAGCAGCTGCACGCTCGCGCTCGATTTGTTTTTCTAGTCTTATTTTTTCTAACTCTTCCTTGAGTTCACTCACAGATTTATTTCCAGAGCCTCCTGTAGTAGAGTAGGAGTGTACGAGCGCAGCGATGAGGAGCGCGAAGGTGGCGCAGATTAGGATTCTCACAGTATTCATGGCTGTATCTTGTGTTTTTTTCGTCATAACTAAAGGTTAAAATCGTAAAAATGAGTAGATTTTACAATCAGACTTGAGCAGTAGCTAGGAATAGCACAGACTAACTACATGAGTATGAAGGTATCAGTTTTAGGTAGTGGGAGTGGTGGAAATGCTACCGTTATCTCGTGTGCCAGTGGTATTTATCTGATCGATGTGGGTCTTAGCGCTAAGCAGATAGTTCTCAGACTTAAGCAGATGGGCATAGATCCAGATACGCTCTCAGGGATATTTCTCACTCATGAACACAGTGATCACGCACGTGGACTAGATGTCTTCATGCGTAAGCGAGACATTCCTGTCTATGCAAATGCGCTGACTAAAGAAGCATTGGAGTGGGGGATGAAGAGTAAGATCAAATGGAAAGTATTTCTAACAGGTCAAGCCTTCGATCTCAATGGAGTCTCGGTGACTGCCTTTCCTATCCAGCATGATGCTGCTGAGCCGGTGGGATTTGTGTTAGAAAGTGACACGGCTAAGTTTGGCTTAGTGACAGATGTGGGATTCATTACTAGGTCTATGCGGATGCATCTCATCGGTCTAGATGCGCTTTTTATCGAGGCGAACTATGATGAAGAGTTACTAGAGGCTGACACGAAGCGCCCCTGGGCTACCAAGCAGCGCATCGCTTCTCAGCACGGACATTTATCGAACACTCAAGCGGGCGAGTTTATCGCGGAAGTGGGGTGTGAGAAGCTGAGTTGTGTTTTGTTAGGTCATCTATCTAGCGACTGCAATAACGCTAGTGTGGCTACTAAAACCATCGAGCCTCTATTGACATCGCTCAATGTAACTGACCTCATTTGCGCGGACCAACATCAACCCACAAGTTGGTTTGAATTTGGCTCTAAACCTAGTCTTAAAGTTGCGCTTAAAGCCCCCAAAGGTGAGCTGAATCAAGCTGATTTGTTTTAAACTCATTGTTAAATGAGCGTGTTGGTGTAGTTTAGAACTATGAAATCCAAATTATTGTCACTTCTTATCATGGGGTCTATGATTGCTGCTGTTTTAAGCATCTCTTCATGTGTGCCAGTTAATGGTGTGTCCACATATTCTAGCGTGGGGGTGACTGTCCTGCCCACTGGTTACAGAACGGTTCATGTGGGTGGTAGTCCTTATTATTATTCTAGAGATTCTTGGTACAGCCGCAGGGATGGCAGGTATTATCGTTGTAATAGACCGCATGGCTACACTGGTCGTGTAGGTAGCAGTTATTATAGCAGTTCAGGTATTTCTCGTCTGCCATCCAGCTATAGGTCGGTCGCGTATAGTGGGCAGATTTATTACAACAGAGGTAATAGCTGGTATCGCAGAGATGGTGGACGTTATTATCGCTGCTCAGCGCCTAGAGGGTATAATAGCCGCTATAGTAGCTCTAGAAATACCAACTATAACCGTAGTAATCATTCTAGCCGTTCCAATCACGGATACTCATCTTGCTATAATCATTATAGTAGCTCTACTAGTGTGAGGAGATCCAGTGTTTATAAAGGTGATCTGAGGAAGGCGTCTCAACGTTAATTAAACTTCTCAATGCTCGCTTAGCGAAAATTGGATTTTAGTAGATTACGAGGACGATCGTAGCTGCGCCTAGGAAGAATAAGAGGTGAAAGCCGCAACAATTACAAGGAGATGTAGCTTGTAGTATGGCTTGCTCATTCAGGATAGACGAGCGAGAAGGCTACAGTCTATTGTAGTCCATGCTATAGATCTGCTCACCTACTTTGAGGTCACCAGAGTTAAATCCCTGCATGAACCAACGAGCTCTTTGTTCAGATGATCCGTGTGTGAAGTGATCTCTATTTACGCGTTGTCCGGCTTGCTGTTGCAGTCTGTCATCACCGATGGCTTTGGCGCATTCCATAGCGCTAAGTATGTCAGCACGGTCTAGTGAATCAAAGTTCTTGTCATCATGGTGTGCATAGACTCCTGCAAGAAAATCTGCATGGAGTTCGAGTCTCACAGATTCGCGATTGTATTCTATTTTAGAGATTCTGCCATGCTTACTGTGAAGGGCAGTAGTTCTCCCCATGAGGTTCTGGATATGATGACCGAACTCATGAGAGACCACGTAGGCGCGGGCAAACTCACCTGTGACACCAAACTTAGTCTGCATTTCCTCGAAGAATGTAGGGTCTATGTAGATGCGTTTTTCACTAGGGAGGTAGAATGGACCCATGCGTGCATCTGCCACACTGCCATCATCCATCTTTGTGCCAACGCTATAGACCCTCATCTTTGCAGGCTCATAACGGTTCCCATATTTAGGAAGTAAATTGGCCCATAGATCTTCATTGCTCCCTAAGATACTTTTAAGAAACGCTGCGTATTCATCGTTTGGTGCGGGTTTTCTAGGAGTGGTCTGCTCTATTTTTCCGGAATTAGAACCCATCGTTGCTGGACCGCCTAGAAGAGATAATGGATTAAATTTAAACACCACCATAGCGACTAGAATACCGGCGATCAGCATCAGCTTAGTCTTGCCGCTACCTCTAGCGAAAAGTGAGAACAGAATCTTGCCGATTCCTAGTCCTCCAGCCAAACCCATACCTCTACTAGTCCCAGTTGGAACTGATTCGCCTCTTCTATCTTCTACATTTTTACTTTGTCTTCTACCTTTCCAGCGCATAATTTCGTTTTGTTGTTGATAGATTAGAGGATAAATTATCATTATCAAAGGACTCAATGTATTTTTTGCATCTTTTTTTTCTGATGGTTGCAAAATGAGCCTGTTTAGTGCAGTCTCCCCCTATGTCAGAAGATCGGAATCCTCCAGAAATAGAGCAGCTAGAAGGAATTCAGAAGCCAGGGAAAGCGGATACTTCGTCTGCTGTCGTCAAGTTGTTGGTTTTAGTGGGCACCCTGTTTGCGTTAGTGAAGTGGGGGTTGCCTCTG
>CALFBV010000031.1 GCA_937951395.1 uncultured Rubritalea sp. | reverse complement strand
ATCAGCAAGATTATCAACCGCTAAAAGAACAGTTTCCAGCCGAGATAGATGAAGTAATTTCAGAACTTAATAAGCACTTCACCACCAAAAATAATTCAGAGGATGAAGCCCGGGAGGCGATGCTGAATCCTCAGATGAAATTGATTAAGCAGAAAATTATAGCTTGGGATGGTGCAGATATCCGCACTGGTGAACATGCGATGATAGCAACTCTCGTTAATGAAATACTATACACGGAAGAATACGATGAAGATGAAAACGGCTACAACTACTACCCCGTTGGAACTCAGAAGGCTGCCGTTGATTTGCTAACAGAAATAAAAAATCTCGATCTCAATAAGATGGATGCTGAAGCAATGAAATCGATGAAGGAGGTAGCGCTTCCAAAGGATGTCATCATCGTAGGGATCTACCAGACGGATCCATTCGCCCCGGGACCAGACATTTTCACCCCAATGTCACTCGCGCAGGAGCTAGCAGGGGCAGGGGATTCTGGTTCCGTTCAGGGTATCGCTATTACTTTAGGTGATCCATATAATGCAGCTGAGCATCTAGAAAAAGACCTTAGTGAGACGATCACTGGAAACTGGAAGGGTAAAACATGGATGGAGCATCATAAGCAGCAGTTCTCACTCATAAGCAGTCAGAAAACTATGATGACCGTTGCGCTTTCCTTTATCATTCTCGTGGCAGTCTTCTCCATTGGAGCAGTCATGTTTACCATCACTTACCAGAAGAAACGCGAGATCGGAGTCATGAAGGCTCTCGGTGCGACACCAGGTCAGATCACGCAGGTATTCACTTACCAGGGAGTCATCGTAGGAGTTATAGGTGCCATTATAGGCTGGCTATTAGCACTGGTAGTGCTGGCTAGGCTTGACTGGATCCAAGGTGGACTCACTAAACTAGGGTTTAATCCATTTCCCAAGGATTACTATGGAGTTGAGGTGTTGCCACACAGTATCAACTCGCTACAAATATTGATCGTGTGCATTGGGGCATTTATACTCTGCACATTCGCCGCCTTCGTGCCTGCTTGGATAGCTTCAAGAGCAGACGCTGCTAAATCCCTACGCAATATGTAAGTATGAAGATCTGGCTATTAGAAAATGACAACCGTACTGGCCCGCATGAGATCTTTGATGTGCGAGACCGTATCTCCAGCGGCGAGCTTACAGGAGACACTCCTGCATGGTATGAGGGAGCAGGCGACTGGACTACGCTAGACCAGGTGCCCGCCTACTCATCTTATTTCAAGAAGCCAGCCTCTATGGTTCTAATTGAAGAGGAAGAAAAACGTATCTCTGAGCCTATCGATTCACTTGAGAAAGAACTAGCAGAGTCAGGCATTAGACCGGATTTACCAGATTTCCAAAACGAATCTCTTGAGCCAGTCCGACGCTTCTTCGCTCGTCTGTTTGACATCTTTTTCTACACAGTGTTGCTCGTTATCATCAAGATCAAAATGGGTGACAATCCCTTCATTCCAGATAGTGTGTTCCGTGGAGTGGTCGAATATGTGCCTTACCTTTTGTTAGATGGGTTCGCGCTAACTCATCTAGGCACTACTCCAGGGAAATGGTTGCTCAACATCAGATTAAGAAGTCAATACGGACATAATTTGGATATAGCGACCTCCCTCATTAGGTCCGTTCGAGTCTGGGTGCTAGGGTTTGCTCTAGGTTCTATTTTCGCAGTGATCGCGCTTCCGATTGCATATTTTATCGGCTCTCAATATGGAAGATTTCTATGGGATATCCCCCAAAATAATGTAACTCTATGCGGGGAAATACGGCCAGCTAGGCTGTTGGGTTATATCTTCTTATTCATGGGCTTATTGAGTTTATTAATTACTTCGATTCCAATTGAGATGATGCCGCCTGAACTCTTAGAAAAATGGAAACAGAAATAATTTTCTCTTCACAGCTAACGCCAAAAATCTCATTATACTACTCACATGAAAGACATCGTTTACTTTGACCTAGAAACTAAGAAGAGCTTCTCAGCTGTGGGCGGCAGTAAACACAAAGATAAAATGGGCATGTCCGTGGGAGTTACCTACTCCACTAAGACTGGGAAATACCATGTCTATGATGAGGAGCATGTCGATGACTTGGTGAATCAACTCATCGCTGCTGATCTCGTAGTTGGCTACAACCACATCCAGTTCGACTACCCAGTTTTACAGGCATACACAATCTATGATCTAGCCAGCCAAACCATCAATCTAGACATGATGTTAGACTTGGCGGAGAAGTTAGAATTCCGCCTCAAGCTAGACTCTATCGCCACATCATCGCTCGGCACGGGGAAAACTGCTGATGGCTTGGACGCCCTACGCTGGTGGAACCAATTCCAGAAAACCAAAGACGAATCTTTCATGATGAAGATAGCCGAATACTGCTGCTACGATGTGAAAGTCACCAAATGTGTGCATGAATATGGTATTGAAAATGGATTGATCCACTACGATGATAAAGACGGCGAGAGAGCGGAGGTCGCAGTAAGTTGGTAAACATAATAAATTTTAACTATGCAAGATAGCTATCGTAGATTCATCGTCCTCTTCATCGTCTTCGCCAGTGCGCTGCTGCTCACTATAGGCCTGCGCAAGTTGACTGGGAAAGCAGGGTTGTTTGACTTCTTAAAGCAGAACCCGCCAGCATCAGCCCGAGCGGATAATGCTGGGAAACACCCGGATCTTACTGTCACTCTTTCAGAGAGGTCGCCAGTGTCTGCCTCTGCAGTTTCTAATCTAAGTGAACTCAGCGTCGAGTATGCAAAGATAGCCCGAGCGGTGCGTCCTTCAGTGGTCAATGTAGATACGACGGGGACTAAGAGAACTCGCGTCACGGATAGGATGGGCCGCACAGGGTACCTTCCTAAAAATACTAAAGGTCAAGGCTCAGGAGTGATTGTTTCTGAGGAAGGTCATATTATTACGAACCACCACGTCATCGCTGATAAGCAGAAGATAATTATCACGTTGGCAAATGAGGATAAATATGAGGCGAAGCTCATTGCCTTCGATCCTTCTACAGACATCGCTTTACTTAAGATAGAATCACAGGGGGAGCTCAGAGCGCTGAAATTTGGCGACTCGGATAAAGTCCGCGAAGGTCACATCGTGCTAGGGTTTGGAAACCCGTTCGGGATAGGTAGATCAGTCACCAATGGCATCGTCTCTGCTAGGAGGAGTTCCAGGTCAGACAGGCAGCCATCACTTTTTCAGACCAATGTAGCCATCAATCCAGGAAACTCTGGAGGGCCTCTAGTAAACATCCTGGGTGAGATCGTAGGCATCAACTCTTCTATCTTTTCTAGTGATAAAGATAACCCCAGCTTCCAGGGGATCAGCTTTGCCATTCCTTCTAACATAGTGAAGAAAACCTTTATGGATCTTCTAGAGTTTCAGCGTCCTATGCGTGGGTATCTGGGGATCTATGCGGATGATATAGATTCTCCTCAGATCCGTGATCACTATAATTACGAGGAAGAAGGTGGAGCTTTAGTGCATGAGGTGGCGGAAGGATCGCCCGCAGCAAAAGCAGGCGTTAAAGAAGAAGACATCGTCATGAAGTATGATCAGGTAGCGATAAAAGGGGGGGCAGATCTCATGTCACTCATTCAGAAATCCGAGATCAATAAAGAAGTAGAAATCGTAGTCTGGAGAGAGAAAAAGCGTCAGACTCTGAACGCAAAAATAAATCAAGTGGATGTAGGTATTTCAAATGCACAGGCACCAAATCTCTCTATCCAGCAAGCCAAGAGCATTCTCAATGCCATAGGAATCCAGCCTATTAACCTCGGTCCATCATCGGTGAATGGCGTGGGTGTCCGCCACGTGATACCGAATAGCTTAGCAGATGGAAAAATCATGCCTGGCGACATCATTTACCAGATCAACAACACGCCCATCTATCACGTGAATCACTTTTTTCAAGTCGTGGTCTCAACTGCATCTACTACCATGACACAGCTCTATATCATTAGAAATGGCCAACGCTATTCACTGCCGATCACGCTGGAGCAGGTGAATAGACATTAGCCTGTCGATGAGGTTTTATACTAAAACTCATCATAAGCACTTTCTCCGTGCTCAGTGAGGTCTAGACCTTTTTCTTCGTCTTCTTGGCTTACTCTGATGCCGATGGTGGCTTTTACGATAAGCATGATGACTACGGTAGCTACTGCTGACCAGAGGATGGTTACGCCTAGTGCTAGGAGCTGTATTCCTAACTGCTCAAACATTGGCTTCACTCCGCCGAGTCCACCGAGGGCTTCTTGACCGAAGAATGCTAGTAGGATAGTTCCTAGTATGCCGCCCACTCCGTGAACTGCGAAGACGTCAAGTGAGTCATCTATTTTCAGCTTGTTACGGATGAGGTTCACTGCGAAGTAGCATGTCACCGCTGCGATAGCACCGATGCAGATAGCACCCATAGGTCCTACGTCTCCTGATGCAGGAGTGATGGTGGCGAGACCTGCGATGAGTCCAGTGACTATACCTATGAGTCCTGCCTTGCCGTATTGTATACGCTCTATGAGAGCCCAGACAAGTGCGGCTGTAGCGGCTGAGAGGTGGGTGACTAACATGGTCATTCCAGCAGAATTTCCAGCGCTGAGCTGGCTGCCGGCATTGAAGCCGAACCATCCTACCCAGAGCATTCCAGCTCCAATGAATACCATCCCAGGGTTATGTGGGTGGATGTTTTTGAGGAAGTCATTTCTCTTTCCGAGCATGATGACCATGACGAGTGCAGAGACACCAGCAGTTGTGTGGACTACGATTCCGCCTGCTAGATCCTTCACTCCCATTTCAGCCATCCAGCCGCCACCCCATACCCAGTGGCATGCGGGTGCATAGACG
>CALFBV010000030.1 GCA_937951395.1 uncultured Rubritalea sp. | reverse complement strand
AGCTATCGTAAGCAGACTTACATTCCCCGATCACTGTGTGAAATTTCTCTAACACCCACTGATCTAACAGAGGCATATCTTTCTTAGCTACACGGTCAGTTTCTGGATTAAATCCATCCATATTTCCGAGAAGAATTCTGAGTGTATTTCTGAGTCTTCTGTATGGCTCGGCGATCTGCTTGAAGAGGTCTTCTCCGAAGGGGACTTCTGTCTGCCAGTCCACACTAGATACCCAGAGACGGACGATGTCTGCTCCGTATTTATTATAATAGTATGCGGCATCGATCGGCTTGCCACTCTTCTCTGCTTCTGACTTAGAGAGCTTGGTGGATTCACCGTTTGTTTTGCCCGCTTTCTTAGCTTTGAGTTTATCTTGGTCTACTACGAAGCCGTGCGTCATCACCGTTTTGTATGGTGCTGCGTCACGCACACCTACTGAGAGCATGAGCGATGACTGGAACCATCCACGGTGTTGATCTGTAGCTTCTAGGTAGAGGTCTGCTGGACCTTGTAGCTCTGGTCTGCGCTCTACAACAGCCTTATGCGATGAACCGGAATCGATCCATACATCTAGGGTATCGCGGCATTTTGTGTAGCCTTTTGGTAAATCTAGTCTCGCGGCTAGCTCTTCGTCATTGAACTCGAACCAGATGTTAGATCCTTCGGATTCGATGAGGTCAGCGATCTTACCTGCTAGCTCTGAGCAGATGACAGCTTCGCCTTTTTCATCGAAAAATACTGGCACTGGAACACCCCAAGTTCTCTGACGAGAAACACACCAGTCTGGACGTGACTCAACGGTTCCATAGATGCGGTTTCTGCCCCATTTGGGCAGCCAGTTTACTTTATCGATCTCTTCGAGAGCTTTTTCACGTAGTCCATCGAGTGAAATGAAGAACTGCTCCACTGCACGGAAGATGATCGGTGTCTTAGATCTCCAACAGTGTGGATAGCTGTGCGCGTAGTTTTCTTTTCCTAACAGATGCCCTTTAGGAGCGAGGATTTTCAGCACTCCGATGTTGGCTTCGTTTTTCTCCATGACGTGGAGACCTACGAGAGATTCTACGCCTACTTCATCGGTGAAGAAACCTTCGTCATCGACTGGTGAGAAGACTCCGAGTCCGTTTTGCTGACCGGCAGAGTAGTCATCTGCACCGTGACCTGGAGCGATGTGGACTGCGCCCGTTCCGGTTTCAGTGGTGACGAAATTTGCGTGGATGAGTTTAGAAGTTTGATCTAGGAATGGGTGCTGCGCTTCTAGTCCCTCGAAGACTTCGCCTTTTACTTCCTTAAAAGTTTCCTTAAGCGCAAATCCTGTTTTCTCTTCTACGTTCGCGAGTAGCTCCTTAGCTACTACGAGATTTTTAGTGATGAGAGTTCCTTCGTGATCTGTCTTTTCAAATCTACCTGAAACATATTCAAACTGTGGATGCACAGCGATACCTAGGTTCGCTGGTAGTGTCCACGGTGTGGTAGTCCAGATGATCATGGATACTTGATCGTTGCCGAGCTTCTCGCTCATGTCTCCTTTGAGTGGAAATTCCACATAGATCGAGATGGACTTTTTATCCATGTACTCGACCTCTGCTTCAGCAAGTGCTGTCTGCGCACCATAGGACCACTGGACTGGCTTCTTGCTCTGGTAGACTGCCTTTTTATCAATAAGCGCGGCGAAAGTTCTTACGATATCTGCCTCGTAGGCAGGATCCATGGTAAGGTAGGGATTACTCCAGTCACCGAAGACGCCTAGGCGACGGAATGATGCCTTCTGCGTATCGATCCAGCCATTGGCGAAATCCACACAACGGCTGCGGATCTCTGCTGGTGCTAGGTCACGCGCATTCTGCACTACCTTGAACTCGATCGGTAATCCGTGACAGTCCCAGCCTGGAATAAATGGAGTTTCAAATCCTGCCATCGTCTTAGATTTGACCACGAGATCCTTTAGAATCTTGTTAAGAGCCGTTCCAATGTGGACATCTCCGTTCGCAAATGGAGGTCCATCATGAAGGATAAAACGAGGCGCACCCTGGTCAATTCGGCGCTTCTGTATTCGCTGATACAGTGCGTCGTTTTCCCATTGTTCAAGCCGTGCTGGCTCATTCTTCACTAGATCACCTCGCATAGGGAACGTGGTCTGTGGTAGAGTCAGAGTGTCTTTATAGTTCGCTTCGTTGCTCATAATATCTCTCAAGTTGTTGAGTGCGCGGAAGCTAGACACAGATCGAGTGCTGGTCAATGCTGAATTCAGGCTCGTTTAGCTCAGAATTCACCCTACTACGACTTGGCAAATAATGCCGATAAAGCCGCCCGTTTACCTCAATCACTACACACGACACAGATGAAACTAGCTACTCTGATAACACAGTAGCTCACTGAAGAACGGGTGCATCTGCGAATTAGTAATCGACTTTGCTTGTCATACGCTAGCAAGTTTGTGAATATAGCTCGCAATCTCCCAAGACCCACTGACCTCAAATCCTCAAATGGCAAAATTTAATTCATCCACATCACTTCAGGTAGCAAGACTCATCTACATCCTCATTTCGGTATGTGCTGGGATGGCGATTGCTTACCAGATGGCTGGTCCAGACA
>CALFBV010000029.1 GCA_937951395.1 uncultured Rubritalea sp. | reverse complement strand
TCCATTCGAACTTCGCTAAGTCCTCATCATACATGCTGATTTCTTTACGGAGAATCATTAGATCTTCGATCGGGTCGCGTCCATCTACACCACCCATATCGATGACAAAAAGCAATACATGACAGCGAGTGATGTGACGCAGGAATTCATGACCAAGTCCACGGTTCTCATGCGCGCCTTCGATGAGCCCAGGGATGTCCGCCACGGTGCAGCGTTTAAATCCTGGGAACTCAACAACTCCAACCATAGGCTTGAGTGTGGTGAAGGGGTAGGAACCAATTTTCGGCTCAGCTGCGGAGAGCTTACTGACAAGCGTAGATTTACCCGCATTCGGGAATCCCACCATCCCAGCATCAGCGATTCTTCTGAGCTCAAAATAATAAACGCTTTCTTCACCTTCCGTCCCGAGCGTGTGCTCTTCTGGTGAGCGGTTGATGGATGACTTATAGTGAAAATTTCCCTTTCCGCCTTTGCCGCCACTACAGAGCAGAAATTCTTCACCGTATTTTGTAAGGTCTGCTATAGGATCGAGATCGATCCCTTCTCCGCGCTCCATTTCAACCGCATCTTTAATCGTAAGCGCCGGGCTTTTATAAACAACCGTTCCGGGCGGGACTTTAGCTATTCTAGCTTTGCCACTTTTTCCGTGCTTGCGCGCACCGCCACCATGCGCCCCGCTCTTAGCCACGATCTTAGGATCATAGAAAAACTCCTTGAGGTTATCTGTATGCGGGCTGACCTGGAGAATAATATCACCACCATTCCCCCCATCGCCACCATCGGGGCCACCTTTCGGCCTAAACTTCTCCCTGCGAAAATGGACAACACCGTTTCCGCCATCTCCGGCCTTGCAATAAACTCTTATATTATCTACAAACATCTCTCTTAAAATTGGTTAATTAGTTGGGGTAACTTGCATCGTTTACCAGAAATTCTGATCTAAGCAATGTGAATCCGAGTCAAACTAGCACAAAAAATGTTAAATTGCAGATAATTGCCTTGATAAAGGGTAGTTCTCACCTCATAAGCCCGCTCTGTTTATAAGGAATAACACGTAAGCAACTCAGCTATCATGGCAAACAAAATCAAAATAGCATTACCAAAAGGCTCACTCCAGAGCCCAACCATCGCACTCCTGGAGAAGGCAGGATACAATGTCTACTTATCAGACCGTGGACTCCGCCCATCATCTGATGACTCAGAGCTAGACATCTACCTCATCCGCGCACAGGAAATAGCTAGATACATCGACACTGGATTCATCGACTGCGGCATCACTGGCCTCGACTGGGCTTACGAAAACCGTGCCAACCTCGTAGATCTCGGAGAACTCCCCTACTCACGCGCTACCACACGCCCTACAAAATGGGTGCTTGTAGTTCCAGAGGACTCACCGATCCAGACCGTGCATGACCTCGAAGGTAAGCGCATCGCTACTGAAGGCGTGGGCATCACTGAGAGATACCTAGAAGAAAAGGGAGTCAATGCAGAAGTGGAATTCTCATGGGGAGCCACTGAAGTGAAAGTCCCAGACCTTGTAGACGCCATTGTGGATGTCACTGAGACAGGTAGCTCTATCCGTGCGAACAAGCTCCGCATTATCGATACTTTACTAACATCTTTCCCACACTTCTACTCTAGCCCAGAGGCACAAGAGGATGAATTTAAGAAAAACAAGATGGCAAACATCGTCCTCATGCTCCAGGCAGCGCTCGAAGCACGCGATAAAGTAGGATTAAAGATGAACTTACCAGAAATAAACTTGCCAAAAGTGCTAGAAGCACTACCATCCCTGCGCAGACCTACTATTTCTCAGCTAGCTGAAGAAGGCTGGGTAGCAGTTGAGACAGTGATTGAGGAGTCCATCGCGCGCAAGATTATCCCTACATTAAAGGAATTAGGCGCAGAAGGAATCATCGAGTATCCTCTCAATAAACTCGTTCACTAGTCAACTCAGCGAACAATCTAATACAAACAGTAACTAACAACAACCAATCATGGGCAACTTAAAGAAAAAGCGCAAAACTAAGATCAACAAGCACAAGCGCAAGAAACGCCAAAAGGCGAATCGCCATAAGAAGCGTCTTCGTTATAAGTCATAATTATTTGACCTACTAACAAGCCACTACTTACAGGCAACAAACTTTCAGGGACGCAGATTTATTTCTGCGTCCCTTTTTTATTGGTTGCAGCTCAGTCATTCGATATAGGTCATCTAGGGCTCATAAGAGCTATTCTTTTACCCAAGTAACCACCATGCAAGACGCCCATCTCCATCTTCAAGACCCTAGATTTCAGAATGTGAATAACATCATCGCCGAAATGCGTGCCGTAGGTGTGACTCGATGCGTAGTGAATGGGACTTCACCAGACGACTGGAAGCGAGTGCAGGATCTAGCTAAGGAGCATCCAGATCTCATCATCCCGTCTTACGGACTTCACCCATGGAAAGTGCCTTGTGAGCAAGACTGGAAATCTCTTCTTAAGGAGTATCTCGCTGAGTCGGAAATACCGTGTATCGGTGAATGCGGACTCGATCGATGGATGTCAGATTACAATGTAGTAGCTCAGCAGGATGCATTCCTATTTCAGCTTGATTTGGCATGCCAAATGAACACTCCTCTTTCCATCCATATACTCAAGGCCTGGGGTTGGTTTGCAGACATACTCAGAGAACGAAAAGCTAGAGGTAAGTTTTTCCCAGAGCGCGGGTTCCTACTACATTCCTATAATGGATCCGCAGAACTCATTCCCGAACTAGTAGATTTAGGCGCCTATTTTTCATTTTCTGGATATCATCTAAACACATATAAAACAAAACAGTTAAGTTTATTTAAACGCGTTCCAATTAAACGATTACTATTAGAGACTGATGCTCCGGACATGCTTCCGCCTGATGAGATAACTACCCATCCTCTATCTAGCAAAAAATCGGATAACGAGACAAAGTGTCACATCAATCACCCAGCTAATCTCAGCTCTATTTTGGAACACCTGGCGGCGTATCTAGGAATAAAATCGAGCGATTTAGATGCTCAACTAGATGAAAATTTTTCGCGTTTTTTCCTTAGCAAATTTCCCCCAGCCCGCTAGGGTTTAGCCGTGCCAGAAAACGAACTCAATCCCCTCAGACCGATCTACATTTGCGGCTCCACGGCCACAGGGAAGACTAGCACCTCTATCGCCCTCGCAAACCACCTAAATGGGGAAATAATCAACGCAGACGCTTATCAAGTTTACCGAGGTCTGGATACCATCACCGCTGCCCCATCCGCAGAAGAACTAGCCCAAGCGCCACACCACCTTTTCGGGATCATCGAGCCCACCGAGGACTTTGATTCCCAGAAATACATCGATCTAGCCAAACCAGTCATCGCCGACATCCAATCTAGAGGTAAGATCCCTATCATCGTGGGCGGATCTGGCATGTATTTAAAATTTCTCACCCATGGTCCATCACCAGTCCCACCAGGAAACGATGACCTTAGGGCTGATCTGGGAGCACTTTCTGACGATGAACTCATCGCTCAACTACATGAACTAGATCCAACAGGAGCCGCACAGACTAATCTGAAGAACCGCCGCTATGTAACTCGTGCTCTGGAAATCTGCCTTCTATCGGGAATGCCAATGTCTAAATTGAAGACGGATTGGGAGAAGAGCAACACGGAGACCGAGAAGCATCTTCGAGGGATACTGCTGAATTGGGACCGAGACGCACTGCGAGATCGCATCAAACTCCGGACTCAGCAGATGATGGAATCGGGCGCAATAGAAGAAGTAGCTACCCATAAAAACCTCTCAATAACCTGTGAAAAGGCCATTGGCGTGCGCGACATCCAATCGCACCTAAGAGGAGAAATAACCAGAGAAAGATGCCAAGAACTCATCTATTTCGCCACCTGCCAGTATGCAAAACGCCAGCGAACCTGGTTTAGTAAAGAGAAGTGG
>CALFBV010000028.1 GCA_937951395.1 uncultured Rubritalea sp. | reverse complement strand
TGGGCCATCTTCTTTGAAGAGACCAAGGGAGACGCGCATCCAGAAGAATTGTGGCACTTCTAGGCGGCGTTGTGTTTCACCGGTTTTATCGATGATGAGATAGCGATCGTAGAGGGTGGAAATGCCGAGGTAGTCGAAGTCTAGGTCTGCTGATGGGTCTAGCTGTGCGGCTATTTCATCGATGTTGTAGCGTCCGTCTGTGAGTTCTGGTGAGAGGCGCTTGATGTCTACTCCGTGCTTGAGGTATTTCTTGAATGCTGTGGCGTGCGCTTGCTTTAGGCCTTCGATCCCGTCGTTGAGGATACTCCAGTCTAGGACTTCTTCGTAGATGTAGGAGAGGAGGATTCTGCCTGCGAAGAGGGAGAAGTCTGCATCGCGCTCGATGAGTGATTTTGCATTGAGTGTGATGGTCTGGCGGAGACCGTCCTTAGTGATCTCTGCACCTATGGAGCGGCGGAGCTCGCTTTCAATTTCTGCATCCGTGAGGCAGAGCTCTAGCCCGATGGAGGCAAACTGGATGCGCTTCTTAAGCTCCATGCCGTCCCAGAAGTCTGAGCCACCATCTTCTGTGGTGACTACGACCATGGAGTCCTGCTGTGGGTCCTCGATCGGTTTAGATTCTAGGTTCTCTCGGTTCTCTGCTTGCTGGCGACGATAAAGGATGTAGTGCTCGGCTGTCTTGAAGTGTCCTGCACGCATGAGTTCTTCCTGAACCATGTCCTGGACGTCTTCGATGTGGATGAATGCTTTTTCTTCAGCGCGCACGCGCTCGGTGACTGCTTTAGCGATCTGGCTAGATGCGTCTGCATCTTGCTTTAGGGAAAGGAATGCGTGGCGCACGGCATTATCTATCTTGGTCTCAGACCAAGGCACGACGTTACCATTTCTACGAATAAGGCGGACGGTGAATGGCTCGCTTGAGACGGTGGTCATTTCGATGCTGCCTTTGTCTTGTAGTGCGCGGTTGAAGACGAGAGATTTTGCTACGTCATGTGCATCATTTTCGATCAATGCTTTCTCAATAAGTAGGTAGAGGTCTGTCTGGGTGAGCTTAAGCTGACCACTCTCGCCCACTTGCTCGATGAGTGATTCTGCAACATTGTGTGCCACGCCTGATACAAAGTGGCGGTTCTCATCATTGAAGATAGTGCCTTCGCCAGCTTGGCGTGCGAGAAGAAGATCTGTAAGGGCGCCACCAACGGTGTCTGCGATGTCTGCGAGTGATAGTTCAGTTTCCTGCTGTCCGTTCTGAACGAGGATTTCTGGGACATTGACTTTCTGACCACCGAGCTGCTCGCGCCATGCGAAATCTGGCTTTTCTGAGCGTGGACGTGTGACAACGTTTTTTAGGGCTTGGTCTTCTTCTAAGGATAAATTTCGGTACATGAGTGTGTTGGGTATATTGGTTGTTTTTTAATTCAGTGGGGGAGGTATTAGTCCGATAGGTCGGATAAGTCCTATTTTTTTACAAGTCGTCGTCATCAACATCAGCAAGAGAAGATGATTTCTGATACTCAGTTACAGTTCCTTCAAAGAAGTTCTGCTCTTTCTTGATGTCCATCATTTCTGCGAGCCATGGGAATGGGTTCTTCACGGCATCTGCATTGAGTGGGGCTAGTCCACAGGATTCGAGGCGACGATCTGCGATGTAGTCGATGTATTGCTCGAACTCTTCTGCATTGAGACCCACGGCAGCTACTGGGAGGCAGTCGCGGATGAATTTCTTCTCTAGACGGATGCCTTCTGCCATTGTGGCGCGTAGGTCCTCGCGGAGCTCCTCAGTCCATATGTCTGGGTTTTCCTCGATGAGGTCCATGAGGAGATTACGGAAAACTTCGATGTGGTTAGACTCATCGCGGAGGGTGTATGAGAACATTTGCCCGATTCCTGGGAACTTATTCTGACGGTAGAGGCTGAGGATCATGCCGAAGAGTCCGTAGAACTGAGTGCCTTCCATGACTTGACCGAAGAGGAAAATGTTTTTAGCGAGGTCTTGCTTCGTAGAGGTCTGAGTGAGATCCATGTCTCGGCGCATTGCACGTGAGTTACTCACAACAAACTCATTTTTCTCTGTGATGGTAGGGATGTCTTCGAACATCGCCTCACACTCGTGTGGGTTTAGACCTAGTGAGGAAATCATGTAAACTAGTGAGTCTGCGTGGATGTTTTCTTCGTGTGCGTGTCTGCCTAGTACGAGCTTGAGCTCAGGTGCGGTGACTACTTCACGGACTACATGCAGGACATTGTCTCCTACAATGCCTTCTGCTGCTGAGAAATAACCGATGCCCATTTTAATGATCCATCTCTCTACGTCTGAGATTTTGTCATCTCTCCATTGCTCCACATCGCGCTGCATCGGGACGTCCTCTGGCTCCCAGTGGTTCGCCTTCATTGTCTTGTAGAGGTCGTATGCCCAGTTGTATTTTATGGGTAGGATGTTGAAGAACATGGTGTCCTTGCCGTTGATGACTTTTTTAGAAGCAAAGGCTGCTTCTGCTTTTGCGGCATCGAGTTCAAATGTGCGATCTCCGAGGGTGACAGTGGTAGTTTTTGACATGATTTGGGTGCTATTGGTAGGCAGATTGTTGATAGTGAGGTGATAAAGGGATGATGATGATATTTATCATTTTTTAGCATTCAGTGATAGTTGACTTCACTTCCAGGAGTATGCATAAATAGAGAGTGTCGGTCAACGTGTTTTACACTCATGTGGTATGAACAAATTATTAACAATACAATATGTTGTGGTTGAGGTGGAGTGCAAAAAATGACATTTTTTTCTTGTGGAGTGCTCGTGCCTTAGAAAAAGCTAACTTCCGCTCATTTCCAACAGAAAAAAAAAGTTAGAGAAATGGTGCGAATTGGGGTGAAAAAAAGTGAACTTTTTTTTGGTGTTAATCAACCTTAGTTAAATTTCAAAAAGTTATTGGGCGGGAGCAAGATTTATGAAGAAAATCTGTGTAATACGTTCGTAAAACTAGTATAAAACTTTTTTATGGATCAACGATGAAGGTTAAAATGAACTTAGAATTTTAATCCTGAAAGTGATCCCAACCGCCAGTAAGTGAGTCCTGCTCTTTTTCGGTGAATTTACCGATATTGGTGAGCTTGAGGTCTTTGAATTTTTTTGCCCAGCGAATTTCTAGCTCGTCTTTACACTCTTCTGGAATGGAGAAGATGAGTTCATAGTCTTCACCATCAGTGAGAGCTTCTTCGGGTGTGCAATTATGGTGGAGGGGGAGCTTGGAGCTGTAGATTTCGAACCCGCACTTGGAGCTTGCGGCTAGTCTGGGGAGATCCTTCGCTACACCGTCAGAGATGTCCATCATGGAGGTGGGCTTGAAATGTTTAGCTAGCCATTGTCCTTCGGTAACACGTGGAGTGAAGTCTAGGTGCTTGCCTCTTATGGAGCCACCTAGGGTGCCAGTGACGTAGATGAGATCGGTCGCACGTCCTCCGCTACGGAGGATGAGATTATGCGGCTCTACGCTACCTGTGCCTGAAATGGAAATGACTTTAGGAGATCCAAGTAAGGTTGAGGATGTCTCGCCGCCTACGATGGAACAGCGGAATTTTCGCGCGACAGCCTTGAGACCATTATAGAGCTTCACTACCCAGTCTGTGGGGGTGTCTGGAGGGAGAATGATGGTGACCATGAGTGCTTCTGGCTCACCACCCATGGCGGCGAAATCACTGACGACTCGGGCAGCAGCTTTCCAGCCTACGCGCTCGGGGTCTTCTTGTGGGGTGAAATGGATGAACTCCACGATGGTGTCCGTTTTTAGGAGTGTGTGGTGGTGTTCGTCTTTCTCTATGACGGCGCAGTCATCGCCCACGCCAGTGAGGATTTCTGGCATAGTGACCAGATCCGCAGTGAGTTTTTTGATTAACTGATCCTCGCTAGTGTGGCAGACTTGGTCCATTAGTGAAAGAAGATGAGGAAGAAGGTAGTGACACCATTAAAAAGTGCGTGGGTGAGAATAGATGCCCAGAGAGAGCCAGAGATTTCATAGATCATCGCTAGAATGAATCCGACGATAAAGAGTGGGACGATCGACCAGAGGCTAGTGTGCACCACAGCGAAAAATAGGGCAGATGCGGTGGCTGCGAAGAAGCGGCAGGAGAATCTCTTCAGCGTGCCGTAAATGTATCCACGGAAGACGAATTCCTCACAGATGGGCGCTACGATGACGGTGAGTATGGCAAGGTAGATGAGGAGAGTCGGGTTGTTTTTCTTGGCTTCTATGATCATCTGCACGGGTGCTTGTAGCTCTTGTGCTCCAAGGTTTTTTTCTAAGAGTGGCATGGTGACAAGGGAGCTTAAACCAATGAATAAATAGATGACAAACAGCCCGATGATACTGGTGAGAAAAATACGTCCAATACGTGGGCTGACTAGGCCGAATACCTCAAATACATTCATCCGAGGTGCTAGAAATAAACATGCAATGCCTACTGGTATGGCTTGGCTAAAAAGGCCCATCATAAATTTACTGATATTGGAAATACTATTGAGTTTATCTATGTCGACTTCCGGTGTATGTCCAAATAGGATCACCGATGAGGATAAGAGAAAGCTCGCTAAGAAGATGCCAATGAGGTCTAAGCTCGTGAACGATGAGGTGCGCACATTGCCGTGATAGTTCCAAGCCAGCTCAGGATGGGTCTTTCTGATGTATTGATAGAGAGGGAGAGCTATCGCTATGCTAGCAAAGCAGAGGAATAGAATGTCTTGGAGGACGTTGGCGCTGTATGATTCCATGAAAAATGCTTTCTGTTAGACTTCAGTAGTCTCTTTAGGCGGGTCGATCCACTTATCGTTTTCCTTGATGAGCTCGATGAGTTGATCCACCGCTTCTTCCTCTGGGATGTTGAATTTCACCGGAGTCTTGTTGATGTAGAGGTTGATTTTATTAGGCGCACCACCGACGTAACCAAAGTCTGCATCTGCCATTTCCCCAGGACCATTCACGATGCATCCCATCACTGCGATGCGGAGTCCCTTGAGGTGACCAGTTGCCGAGCGGATCTTCTGGGTGGTTTCTTGGAGGTTGAAAAGCGTGCGTCCACAGGATGGGCAGGCTACGTAGTCCGTCTTGAAAATGCGTGTGCCCGCAGCTTGGAGGATGTTGTAAGCTAGGCGGAGGCTTTGGCCCGGAGCGTGCTCGCCTTGGATGAGAATGGCATCTCCTATTCCATCACACAGTAGCGAGCCAATATTCCGAGCCGCGGTAAGAAGCGTTTCTTGGAAGTCTTTCTCTGGGTCAGTGGACGGTGTGAATGTGTCTTTTAGTAAGATAGGGTGATAAGAATCTAGCTTGTTTGCGAGTAGTCGGTAGGCGTGAATGACAGCCATTTCCATACCATCAGGAATCGTAACCAGAGTTGGACATGGGTTAGCATTGATGGCATTGATGGCATCTTGGTCTAACGGATCTACTTCCACCGCGCCTGATGTCTCTGAGACTATTTCTGGCTTAAAATCTCCCATCTTCTCAATTTTATGCGCCACAGCATTCCACTTTTCCTGGGAGGTGCATACTCTAACAGTATTCGCTCCACCGAGCTTGTGACCATTGATCTCTATCTCGTGAGATTTGCGGCGATTGTAGGTAAATGGATCGTAACTCAGGGTGCCGCGCTGCAGGGTATTCTCATCCCATAGTTCGTGAGTGCAGGCGCTCTTATCTAGGTTAGATACGATTGCTTTTGCGACTGGTATTTCACAAACGGCATCTTCTGTGAGAGAGACGCGAATGGTGTCGCCTATACCGTCAGAAAGAAGCGAACCTATACCGATAGATGATTTAATGCGGCCGTCTTCACCGTCGCCAGCCTCCGTCACTCCAAGGTGGATAGGGTAGTTCCAGTCATCGCCTAGTTCAGTGAGTCTAGCTACAAGTAGACGATAAGCCTCGATCATGACTTTAGGATTACTCGCCTTCATCGAGAAGCAGAAGTTATGGAAATCATTGTCACGAGCGATGCGTGCAAATTCCAGCGCAGACTCCACCATTCCGAGTGGGGTATCGCCATAGCGGTTCATGATGCGGTCAGAGAGTGAGCCATGGTTAGTGCCTATTCTTACAGCGCGTCCCAGCTCCTTACAGAGGTCCACCAGCGGAGTGAACTCTTCACGGATTCTTTCCAGCTCATCTGCATACTGCTCATCTGTGTATTCACGGGTTTCAAATTTTTTCTTATCTGCGTAGTTACCCGGATTCACACGGACTTTCTCCACCCACTTCGCGGCCTCTAGAGCCGCATCAGGCTTGAAATGTATGTCTGCTACGAGCGGAACATCACAACCTGCCGCGCGCACGCCATCACGGATGTGTTCTAGATTCTCAGCGTATTTACGAGTCTGCGCAGTCACGCGGACAATTTCACATCCAGCCTTAGCGAGCCCGAGAATTTCCGCCACACAGGCATTAGTGTCGCGCGTATCTGAAGTAATCATCGACTGGATGCGGATGGGGTTACCCCCACCTATGCCTACATTTCCGACCATGATTTCACGAGACGTTCTACGCTGGTAAGCGAATAGATCTGGACAATAAGAGAGTGCTGAGTGTGCTGTGTCTGTCATTCTGAAATGATTTATAGCGCAGATTCGGCTAGACGTAAACAGAGGAACGTCTTATTTACTAAGAATCATGAGAATCTCAGAACGGGCAGTGATCACAGGCGGGCAGGGGACTCTGGCGCAAGCTGTGGCTGGATGTCTCAATGCCGAAGGGCTGGAGGTTTTTGCCCCTGGAAGAAATGAGCTAGATGTGAGGTGCTCTGATTCCGTGTCAGCGTATTTTGGTGAATTAGAAAACCTAGACTTACTCATCTGCAATGCTGGGATCACGGATGATGAACTCCTTCTGAAAATGACTGAAGAAAATTGGGACTCAGTCATGGGGACGATTCTCAAAGGTGCGTTCTTATGCGCGCGAGCTGCGGCTAAGAAAATGATCAAGCAAAAGCGCGGGCACATCGTTTTCATTTCTAGTTACTCAGCGTTTCACCCACCAGTAGGTCAGGCTAGCTACGCAGCTTCTAAAGCGGCACTCACAGGCTTAGCAATGTCACTAGCTCAGGAGCTAGGTAGCAGGAATATCCGTGTCAATGTGGTTATACCTGGATTCATGGAGACTAAGATGACAGAAAATTTATCAGAAGAAGTGCACAGCTTAGCAAAGCAAAAACATACCCTTAGTAGGTTCAATACACCAGAAGCTACAGGTAAGTTTTTACGCCATCTTCATTTAGAAATGGAGCACACTTCGGGGCAGGTTTTCAACCTCGATAGCAGGGTTCTCTAGAGGTAAGTTTCCGTTATAAATACTGTTGCAGAAATCAGGCATTCACATTAAAATTCGATCCATGGCAGCTAAAAAAACAATTCTTGTTATCGATGTAGGAGGCACAAACGTCAAAATAATCGCGACAGGGGTAAAGAAGCGTATAAAA
>CALFBV010000027.1 GCA_937951395.1 uncultured Rubritalea sp. | reverse complement strand
TTTTCACGATGCTCACAACTCACCCTGATTCGACCAATACAGTCTGTCTTGATAATTTCTCCGTCTATTTTGCAAAGTTCTGTCGTAGGTGTCATAGCTACGACATATACGACAGCTCATTCTTACGGTGAAGTAATTTCAAAGGGTGCTACGTTAAGCGCTTACCATAAAAACGAATTGAAAACTTCTAACAATAAACAAGTTAAGCAACAATCAAAGCTTACGCACACTAACACTAACACCAACCACCAACCACGTATTCACAACACAATCACCAAAATAAAATAGTTTCACAAAAGCTGATAATAAATACTTATTAATCTAAAAATCTTTACAACTGTAGGCGTTCTCCCCTCCACTCTTAAACACAGCTGATCTGGGCTAAAATGATTTTGCTAAGGCAGCTTTTTACCAGGACAACTTTATCTTAATCACACACTACTAAGAAAAGATTCACAGACTACATCACCTCAAATCGCCATACGATACGTGAGAAAGCCAGAGACACTTAGTGCATATACGCCTAATAATAAGGCTTAAGCATGAAGTAGCAGATGGGACCAGTGATGGCTACATAGAGCCAGACTGGGAATACCCATTTGGCTAGTTTCTTATGCTTGGTGAACTGATTAGTGAAGCCATAGAGCCAAGTGAAGAGAATGAATGGAAGGCTGACACCTGCTAAAATGATGTGGGTAGATAAAATGAACAAATATAAATTCCTCATAGGCTCTCCTTTAGGGAAGGTCGTCTCTTCTGTGGTGAAGTGGTAGGCCACGTAGCAGAGGAGAAAGAGGATGGAGCAGAGCATCGCTATGCCGATCCAGAGTTTGTGGGCATTGATGTTTTTCTTCTTTATCATCCAGACAGCTATGATGAGGCTGAGGGCCACTATGGAGTTCAGTAGTGCGTGGACTGGCGGGAGAAATGCCATACTGACTCCTTCTGGGAGTGGTATCTTAAGACCTGGCGTGCGCATAAGGCCTACGAGGATGAAGACGACTGCGGTGAGTATCCAGGTCACGATTTTTAACGTTTTAGCGAGTCTTAGATCTGGAGTTCTCTTAAGGTAAGTTTTGAAATCACTCATTGTTTTATTTTTCTATTGTTTTAAGTGCAGCCGCTATTTCTAAGTCTAGTTGTTTCTTTTTGAGTTCCGCGCCTACAGTGTTGTTAGCCGCTAGCTGTGAGTAGACATCTACTTTTGCTTTCATGACCATTTCTGAATTGAAAACTGCCATCCCCATATCGTGGAGTATCTCGCCTTGCATCCCCCCCTCACCTGCTTTGTTGGTATTTAGCTGGAATTTGGTGTATTTCATATTTTCTGAGCAGAATGCATTAATGGTATCTACGTCTGCTGTGAGGAACCACCAGTTGTTAGATTTGGCATTGCGTGATTCAGCCATACTTTTCATAGCTTTCACTCCATCTATTTCTTCCATGACGCTGATGGTGACGATCTGGAAGTTTGGGTTTGATTTGTATTTTTCGTAGAGGTCTGTTAGAATACCGAGGTTAATCTTGTTGCACTCTGGACATGATCCGTAGAACTGAGCAAAGACCCAAACTTTCCCTTTAAGAGACTGGAGGTTTACAGTTTCTCCATCTTGATTCGTCGCGACGAGATCATCTTCTAATTTCACGATGTCGTGTAGTCCGATGCTTTCCTCCATTGACATCACTTGTATGCCGATGGCTTTTTGTGAGCCTTTCTCTGTATGAGAGGCCATCTCCCCCTTGCTCCGTCTACCGATGAACATGAAGGCTGCGATGAGTATGGCGCAGATAATGGCGACAATCAGATAAATCATGATGATCTTTCCAGTGTCTCCGCCTCTACTTGGCTGTTGTTTTTGATGTTCTGTATTCTGACTCATGATTACTTGAGGTTAAATGTGTAACGGTAGTAAAAGTGGCTCTGTCAGTTTTCCTGACTTATAAAATAAAGGATTCTCTCTTCCCTGATCACGTTTCGCTTATTCTTTATTGACCAAGGATTCTTTGTTTCGTTGCATTTTGAGGCGGTATCCCATGATTAGGATGAAGAGGATGAAACCTGTGAATACGATGAGCGGAGTGTTATATCTATTGGAGCGGTTTTCTTTTCTGAGAGCTTCTACATCTGTGCTTTCGTAAGTTAGAATGTAATCAATGTTTTTATACATCCGGTTGCGCTGATAAGTGATTATATTATCGTAGACTTCCTGCGCCTGTTTCTTCTCTATTTCTCCTGCATCGCTCTGAATAATGTCTTTTGCTCTAGCTTTATCACGATGGTATTCTACAAATGTGAAATCACCAATCCCTCCTCTAATACTTGTGCTAGGGTCAATGATTCTTAGAAGATCAGGGAGTATTCTCTCATTGCTATCTTTACTCACTCTAGATACCATACCTAGTTTTAAGACATCCTTGACGTAACCTACTAATGCCTCTGAGTCAGATGCTAATATGAGCCAGTCTTCTCCGCTTGCTCCTATCTCATCGGAAAACTCAATGAGCTCTTCTTGAGACACATCCGCTAAAGAGTCCGCTGAAACACAGACAAGTTGTAGCCGTTCTTTATCAGCGAAATGCTCTTGGGCTTTTTTCATTTCATTCACTATGAGCTTTGATTCATCAGGGAGCTTAGCTGAAATCACCGATATCAATGTTAATTTTCCTTCTAAAAGGGTGAAGTCTTTCACACCATCATCCGTTGAGAGTAATTGTATATTAGTTTTAGTGCTGACCTGACCTAGTGAAAAAGCAGGACGACCTTTTTTATCTAGCTCATGCTCTTCTCCCATCTTCTGCTTATACTTATAGACGATGAAGAATCCTCCAACGAGCATCAGTAAAACAAGGGTGACCACTGTGCGGCGGATCGCCACTGGATCACGCTCGGCAGGTTCGTAGGATTCGAGTTGTTGTTGCGGATTCATGATTACGCTTCATTAAACTCACTTCCAGCAAAATGCAAGTAATCCTAGTGCTAATGGTAAATAGAGGAGCGTGAAGAGGAATAGTCCACGTGATGATTCACGAGTCCCTGCTTTGCTGAATTTTACCGCGAGATAGCACATGTAAATGCCTGCTGCAGCTCCACCTATGCCAAAGGTCCAGTTTGCATATTCGATGCCAGGGAGACACGCGAGTGGTGCAAGGGCTGCTAGACAGGCACTGAAAATGAGTGCTAGGCGGGCAGTTTTCTTGCCGCTGACATCGCCATTACTCCACATGATGTAGCCTGCGTCTTCGTATTCCTCGCGGCAGAGCCAATTGATGGCCACAAAATGTGGGAGCTGCCAGAGGAAGAGGAGCGCGAAGAGATACCATGCTTCCCCATCATTCCAGTTTCCACCAGCGGCTACCCAACCTATGACTGGTGGGATGGCTCCGGGAATGGCTCCCACGAGAGTGTTAGTGGATGATTTACGCTTCATGGGGGTGTAGATGAAGACGTAAGTGACAATGGTGAGCGCGGCAAGATAGGCACTCCAGGTGCCTACTTTTGCTCCTAGATGGATGACTCCAAAGGCGCTAAGTATCCAGCCTATTGCAAAGGCGGTGACCACATTCATGCGGTTCGATGGGAGCGGACGGTTGGCGGTGCGCTTCATCTGGCTGTCCTGCTGGATCTCCATGAGCTGATTAAATGCTGCACTTCCGAAGGCCGCTGCGGCGGTGCCTAGAATAGTGTGAAGTAGCTGCCACCAATCTGCGACCCATACTCCGCTCACGCTTTTGGATGCTAGGATGTAACCGAACAAAGTGGTGATGAGTACAAAGGTGTTGAGGCGGATTTTCGTCAGCACCATTAGATCTTCACGAAGGGAAATTACTTCGTTTTCGCTTACTTTTTTTGTTTTCCTACCAGCCATTTGTGGGCGCATCATGCACCTATAAATTCTTTTGCCAAGAACTAAGATTTTTCAAATTCTCTCTCATTTCTATGCTATATTCAGATATTCACGTAGTAGTTTCATAAATTCATAAAAATTAATTTTAAGAAACCTTTATAACTCTTATAAGTAACTTATTCACAATTATTTTTACATTTACGAAATGAGAGAAATCGGCCAGTTTCCCTCACGAACAACCTAGCACTAATTCAATACAGAAATTTACTTATGAGATGTATCCAATGCGGCTCACTCGATGATAAAGTCATCGACTCACGAATGTCAAAGGACGGGACCTCTATCCGGCGAAGACGCGTGTGTTTGCAGTGCAGTTATCGATACACGACCTATGAGCAGATTGAGCGGACGGAGCTGCGAGTGGTGAAGCGTGATGGATCACGCCAGACGCTAAACCGTGAGAAGTTACTACGAGGGTTAGTTAAGGCTTGTGAGAAACGTCCCGTATCAATGGATAGACTAGGACGCGCTGTGGAAGAGATTTTAGCTGAGCTACATAAGGATCACTTGTCTGAGGTGCCCTCTGGAGTGATCGGGGTGAAGGTGACCGATAAGCTCTATGACATCGATCCTGTGGCTTATGTCCGCTACGTTTCAGTTTATCGCCAATTTGAGGATGTGGGTGAATTCATCAAGGAGATCCAGAGACTGGAATACCGAGGCAGGAAGGACCCACTTCAACCACCACTTTTTAAAGAATAAATTTTATAACCAATGATTTGTATTGCTGGAAATATGCCTGTGCTTCAGGTGGGAGAACATCAGATATCGGACTACGATACCTACTGGATCCGTCGTGCCATTGAGAATGCTGCGCTGCGAGCGAACCAGCCGCACTTTGCCTTTGTGGATGATGTCTATGATGGAATCGTGTATTATCTGGAGCATAAGTGTTCACTACGTCTACTGCAAATAGAGATGCTCTACACGCGTATCCGCCATACGCTGAAAAGAATAGGCTGTGAGGCTATTGCTAACGCGATAGAGATAGAATGCCCGCCTATTACTATTTCTTTAGAGCGTGCTGCGACGGAGGCTGGGCATGGTTACGAACTCGCCTTTTATCAGATTTTGCAGACAGAAATGCTAACGCTGAAGGAACTGGGAGCGCGTGAGGTGTTCTTTAGTGAGATGCGTGAGTCTGTGCTCATTTTGAAACAAGCCGAGGAATGGCACGATGACTGTGACCAATTAGAGGGTGACATTTTGCTCTGGCTGAGGAATGCTGGGACTCGACCGCAGCGACAAGGATTTAGAATACGCTGTAATATTGAAAAAATAAAAGCGTAGTTAACCTACTACATCTGATGTCTAAAATTCCCCATATCTTAATTGTAGAAGATGAGTCTTCTATCGCTGAAACTATCATTTATGCGCTGGAAACTGAGCACTTCACAACTACTCATGTGACAACTGGTGGTGAGGCTATCTCTCTTGTGGAAGGTAAAGGCCACTATTCACTGATCGTTCTAGACATCGGCCTGCCAGATATCACTGGGCTAGATGTGTGCCGTGAAGTGCGACTACATTCTGGAATTCCTATCTTGTTCCTTACAGCGAGAAACTCTGAGATTGATCGAGTGCTAGGCTTGGAATTCGGTGCCGATGACTATGTGGCTAAGCCATTTAGCCCACGTGAGCTAGTGGCTCGGATAAAGGCTATCCTAAGGAGAACAGGAAACCGTCCTCCACAACTACAGGCGCAACATACAGATGATGGTATCAGTATCGACACGGGCGCCATGACTGTTCACTGCTTTGGAAAGCCAGTGGATCTCACTGCTCACGAGTATAAGTTGATGGCTACGTTTATTTCTCAGCCAGGACGCACATTCACCAGAGAACAGCTTCTTGAACACGCTTGGGAAGATCCCGGGTCAGCGATGGATAGAACGGTAGATGCTCATATTAAGACGCTACGCGCAAAACTTACCTCTGTATCAGCTGATGCTGCAGATGTCATCCAGACTAGACGTGGTCTAGGCTATTGCTACCATCCTCCAACAAGATAGTATCCCTGATAATGTATGCGTTTTTTGGCTGGACTTCTCTCACCTAGTTAAAGCAATATAGAGCATGCAGAATTACTTAGTAAAGATAGGACTCTTATTTTTTGCAGCCGTCTCAGCGCTTACCGCTTCTGATAAGCCGAATGTCATCTACATCAACGTGGATGATCTAGGTTGGGCAGATGTAGGATACCAGGGCAACACCTATTACGAGACCCCGAACATTGATAAGCTATCCACTCAGGGCATGGTTTTTAGTAATGCGTATGCGGCAGCGGCTAACTGCGCTCCTAGCAGGGCTTCTGCACTCACTGGACAAGCTACACCAAGACATGGCGTCTACACAGGCGAAAAATCTGATCGAGGTAAATCAAGCACTCGTAAACTGATCCCTACTGAGAATACGCTGCACATAAGGTCAAATAACGCAACATTGGGTAATCTGCTTCAGAGTGTAGGCTACATCACTGCTACGATTGGGAAATGGCATGTTTCTGAGAACCCTCTCAAGCATGGATTTGATATCAACATCGGTGGTTCTCACGAAGGAGGCCCCTATCAAGGCGGCTATCGTAGCCCCTATGAATATCCTAATCTCGTTAGTAAAAATGAAGGCGAGTATCTAACAGATAGGCTCACTGATGAAGCGATAGGGTTTATTACTAAATATAAAGACACTCCATTTTTCCTTTATCTCCCCTACTTTACTGTACATGCCCCGATTCAGGGCAAGGCCTCAAAGGTGGCTCACTTTAAAAATAAAAAGGGTAACGACTCTCATAACAATCCAAAGTATGCCGCTATGATTTCAAGCTTGGACGATAACATAGGTAAGCTGATGAGCGCCGTTGACAAGCTCAAGCTTACGAATAACACCATTGTCATTTTCACCTCAGATAATGGTGGTGTCTATAATGTCTCGAAGCAGACTCCTCTCCGTGCGGGCAAGGGGTCTTATTATGAAGGTGGAATCCGTGAGCCTCTCATTATCCGCTGGACCTCAAAGGTTACTCCAGGAAAGTGTGACACACCAGTAAGTCATTTGGATTTCTTCCCTACTTTAGCAGAGATCACAGGAACTACGAATGTGGGTAAAGTGTTAGATGGTGTAAGCATCACACCATTACTCAATAAAGGAAGGATAGAAGACCGTGCGCTTTACTGGCATTTCCCTATCTATCTGCAGGGAGGCAATAAAGACAGCCAAGACCCTATCTTCCGCACCCGCCCAGGATCAGCTATTAGGCATGGTGACTGGAAGCTTATCCAGTATTTTGAAAACAATGACGTAGAACTCTACAATATAAAATATGATCCCAGCGAGCAGAACAATCTCACTGACAGCTACGCATCTAAAACTGAAGAACTACTCCAGGAATTAGATGCTTGGAGAGTCAGCGTGAACGCACCTGTTCCTCGCCTACCTAATCCAGAATTTGAAGAAGCCAAGAAAGAGAATAAAGCTACTAAGGAAAAAGCTGATACTGATAAGTAAATAGGAAACTTACTGCTCCGGCACTCTGAACACATGTGATGGATCTTTATCATTAGGATCTCTTACCTTAGTCTTAGCAGGAATGCCTTCTACATCCACTAAATCACCAGTGAATGGGTTGATGACTTTTCTACCTTTCTGCCCAGGTGCCCATTTTGCAGTTGGAGAGCCTACTGGGTCAGGACCTGGTGTCTTTGGTTTGATTTCATCTTGGTAGCGTTGGTTCGCTAATGCATCCCAGTCCCTGTTCGCCTTCATTCCTGCACGGTTAATCGCCGGTGTGACCGCATCAAAAACGTCTTCTGAGGGCTGATATGATGTGCCATTCCATTTTATTTCATTGCACTTGTAGCAAACCTTCATACTGCTTTTAAGCTGACCTAGCTCATAGAAATCTATTCTATGGTGTGGGGCAAAGAGACAATTTGTTAGACCGCGGCTCTTATCACCTTTGAGCTTCTTGGCTCCCTCTAGGAATAATATTTTCTCGCCTGGGCTGAGCACTTTTCTAGCATAGGTGTATTGTGGTGCAGCGCTATAATCTGGTATCGTCCCAAAAAAATCTACTTGATTAGAGTGCTCTTTAATTACGATTTTATCCGCATTCTGGATCGCCTCGACTAAAGCTTGGTTGTATTTTAGTGCATCACCATTATTGCCTTCACTGCCAGTTACTTCTCCAGCCCTTGGGGCAGGGACGTCTATAGGCTCGGACGCACATGAACTGACAAGTAAGGTTGCTGATCCTACTGCTAGAGAAAGGCCGCTATAAAAGAATTTGTGATTCATCATCCTAAGAACCATGCCGTAAATCTGACACCGCGTCAACCACAAATGCTGCTAATCCAGCACATCGTTAATGGCCTGATCTACAGCAGCCATCATGATATCTATTTCATCCCGCGTGATGGAGAGAGGCGGCATAATGACAATCGTATTTAGAATATGTCTGGTCAGTAGCTGGTATTTTCTGGCGGCTTCGCAGATCTTCTCGCCCACTCTTTTCTTATCAGAATCAATTTCTACCCCTGCTACTAGTCCGCAGCGCCTAACTTCTTTTACATGCTTATTCTCTTTTACTAGATGACTGATTTTATAGGCAAGATAAGCCGCTTTTTCTTTCACCCCTGTTAGAGTCTTTTCTTGAGCGAATACTTCTAGACTAGCCAGTGCCGCAGCGCACCCGAGCGGATTTGCCGTGTAGCTATGACCATAGTAGAATGAGCGCTCTGGATCTCCTAGGAATCCATTATAAATAGCTTCAGTCACGAGAGTAGCAGCCATTGGTAAATAGCCACCTGTTAGCCCCTTAGCAAGACATAGAAAATCTGGAATCACTCCTTCTTGCTGGCATGCAAACATCGTCCCAGTCCTGCCGAAACCTGTCATGACTTCGTCTAAAATTAGATGGATGGAGTTCTCCTGAGTAAAAATTCTAAGCTCCTCTAGCATCCCCTGCCCCCAGACATGAATTTGATTCACACCTTGAACTAATGGCTCGATAATGACTGCCGCTATTTTTTCTAACCCTTGGAAGTCCCTCAACTCGTCTAAGTCTGCAACAAAATGCACCGTGAGCCCGAATTTCCTAAACCGTGCAAAAAATGCCTCCACTCCACCGAGTGATGCCGCGCCTAATGTATCTCCATGATAACCTCCACTAAAAGCGATAAATTCCGTCCGCCCAGGCTCGCCATTTTGGATTCTATATTGCAATGCCATTTTCATAGCACACTCGACCGCTGTGGAACCGTCATCTGAGAAAAACACGCGCTGCAAATCCGTCTCAGGAAAAAACGACACCAAACGGGAAGCCAGCTCTGATGCCAATGGATGACCGAAACCTAGATACGAACTATGGGATATCCTCTCTAGCTGATTCTTAATCGCCTGATTGATTACGGGATGATTATGCCCATGGATATTCGTCCAGATAGAGCTATTGCCATCGATGTATTTGTTTCCTTCAGCATCATAGAGCCAGACACCCTCGCCTCGTTCTATCATCAATGGCTGGTGCTGCGGTGTGCACCATACCTCTTGCTGAGTGAATGGATGCCAACAATGCTTTTTATCTATCTCTACGTGATCCATATTTAAATATCTCTGCACTAAAACTAAACTCTATGGCTTGCTCTACAAGCTATTTAAGACTAAAGAAAGTCGCATGCGATTCGCTCCATACATTTCACGCCTATTTATCCTAACCATCATCAGTCTAGTGCTATGCCAGTGTGCTAAACTAGAACCTAGTGCCTATCATGATCTTAATACGGCAGCACCGTCTGTTAGATCAGCAGATTTCAAGAGCAAACTTTCCACAGTGGCAAAAGCTAAGTGGCATGACACAAGCCATGTAACCACGCTCCCAAATGGAGGTAACTTTTTTCCTGAGATGCGAAAGGCCGTTAATTCAGCGGAGAAAACGATCACCTTTGAAACCTTCGCAATGGTGAGTGGAACGGAAACTTACCATTTCTGTCTAGCCCTCGCTGAAAAGGCTAAGCAAGGCGTGAAAGTCCATGTCATTCTCGATGGAGTAGGCTCTAGGAAGCTTGGCAAAATCTGCACAGATATACTCGTGGACTCAGGTTGTGAACTAAAGTGGTACCGGAAATTCAACCCTCTAAGACTTTACCATATCAATAACAGAGACCACCGCAAACTGCTCATTGTAGATGGCAAAATAGGCTTCACAGGTGGCGCGGGCTACGCGAACGCCTGGATGGGTCATGCCTCTAACCCTAGCGAGTGGAGAGATACTATGTATAAGGTCACTGGCACCGCAGTAGCTGATATGCAGCACATTTTTGCAGATAACTGGAAAGAGCTTACCAATGTTAAGATCTCTGGACCTGACTACTTCCCTATCCTATCAGGAGCAGGAAACATGAGCGTGCAGAATACCATGGGAGCCCCCAGAGAACGAGGTGATACGCTAGGTGCCTCCTATCTCTTAGCTATCGATGCCGCTAAGAAGTCTATCCTGATTGAGCACGCTTATTTCGCACCTAACTCGCGCCTTCGAGATGCAATTAAGAGAGCCTGCGCTCGCGGAGTATCGGTAAAGATCATCGTCCCAGGTGACCCGATCGATTCTAAAATACTCCGTGAAGCTTCTAAAATCTACTGGCCATCACTAATGAAGGCAGGAGTGGAAATTTATGAATACCAGACATCAATGATGCATGGGAAGCTCATGGTAATAGATGACTACCTCACTATTGCGGGCTCTGGAAACTTTGATAACCGCAGCTATTTCATCAACGATGAGGCAAATCTGCACGTCCTCAGCAGTACCTTAGCGGCTCAGCAGAAAGCAATGTTTTACAGGGATCTAAAGCAATCTAAACGGATGACCCCACAGGATGCCAAAATGAAACTTAATGACATATACAATCGTGTAGGAGCTCACATCCTGATGCCTCAGCTGTAATATTTATTTAGGCTAGGTTAACTAACTTAAAACAAGTTGGAAAATAGGTGAATATGATGTAGTGTCATCCACTAATGAGTGAAGAAAAAACTATCCCCTCAAGCACACGCATTAACTTCAAGACCATACTTTGGGATGGAGCTTGTGTGCTTGCCCTCATCGCGGCAGTTTGCTTTGGTTTTCTTTTAAAGAATTCTCAGAAAGAAATAGAAGATGAAAAGAAGAAGACTGCTAAAGCAGAACAGGAGAAAAAATTACTCATCAATCAGCTAGGTAAAAATGCTGAACAGTACAATCAAGCATATCAAGACACCACTAAGAAACTAAGTAGTAACCTTCAGAATAAAGATTATAAAATTGACGATCTGAAAAAAAATCTAGTTGAGCTAAATCAGCAGAAACTAGAGGCGCAACAGCGCTGGCGAGCTCCACTCATTTCTTCACTAGATATAGCCCAGGACATCTATGCGATGAAATGGGAAGCAAATAGCCGTGTCCTCAGTGACATGGAAAACCACTCTGCTAGAACAGTCACCGTCTGTGAGAAATGGGAAGAACTATGTCAGAAACTAGGTCCCTACCCAGAGCTTGCACCTCAGATAGCGAAGCTCCGTATCCGCCTAGCACAAGCCTACAGCGGGCTAGGACTTGTAAGCAGGATAGACCTTACCAAGATAGATTGGCAAGCCGCTCAGATGGAGAAGCAGAAACCAGAGATAGAAGCGCGTATCTGGTTCAGTATATCCTCTCAGTTTGCTAGAATAGGAAAACTCACTGAGGCGCAGAAATATCTCGATAAAGCTAAAGCCGTGATCCCAGAGATGGAAGCTACACCAGATAAAGCGACTTATTTCTCCGCGATGATGAATCTATTAGAAGCAGACATCGCCGCTTCCACTAATCCGAGCAAGTCATTAGAATTCTACATCAAAGCAACAAATGACCTCGACAAGGTAGTCACCACTCTACCTACAAATACCAAGCTAAGAACTGCATTCATCCAAGCCTGCTTAGACGGGGCGATGCTCAGTGAAGGCGGCACTAGTGCAGGGCAGTCTGAGAAGCTTAGAAAACGCGCCTTTGACAACATCAACACTCTTCTAGCAGACAACCCAAAAATAGAGAAACCACACCGGCTTTACGCTGAGGTAAAAATACTCGAAGCCGAGGAAATGCTCCGCGAAGGTGAGCAATACAAAGCATCTGAGTTGCTCAAACTTGCGAGAACTCACATTAAATCAGGTGGAGGTGATGCCCTACTCACTGCATCCGCTGATGGTTCACAGGCATTCATCCATTGGGATCACGGAGAGCGCACGAAGGCAATGGAGATCATAGATGGAGCTATAAGCAAGGTGATAAAGTTTAAAGAGGCCGAGCTCACAAACACAGAAGCAGACTACAGGCTAGCCTCTCTCTACTGGGTGAGATCATCCATGCAGATCTCTCCTGCAGATGCTATCTCTGATGGCCAAAAGGCAGTGCAATTCCTAGTAAAACTAGTCCAGCAAGGAGCAGGTAAACGTGAGGCATCCGCTAGACGCATGATCGCGATCATCTACGGAGACATCGGCCACCAAGCATACACTTCCAACCAGAAAACAGTAGCCAAGCAGTATTTCGAGCAAGCCAAGAAACAGTGGGACTACCTCACCAAAAACTGGGGACAGTGCGACGAATATAAAGAAGGAGAGCGATGGTGTAAGTGGAGAATAAATAGCCTCTAAAGTACCGTGCTGAGGGCTGATGCGCTTGACTAAATCCCATTCCTCAGAGAATCTCTTCTTATGTCATCACAAGTGCAGCCTCTCATTGATTATCTCCAGCAACTCCAGCGAAAAGGCGAAACTCACGTCCATCTAGATGAGACCGCTCGTAAGGTGATGCGGGAATTTTTCTTGGCAGCTAAGGGCTATAAAAAACTTACCCCTAATGCTACAAAATCTGACAATTCAAGATCCTCTATTACATCTCAGCAAGTTCAGATTCAGGGCAATAATTCGCAGGAAAAAATTGCATCCCTCACTACACAAGCAGCTAACTGGACACCCGCTAAAACTCTCGGCACCCTGCACGGCACACTCGTCTTCTCAGGAGGAAACCCTGATGCTGACATCATGTTCATCTCTGATGCTCCTGGCTATTTTGAGGAGACCAAAGGTCATCCATTCGCTGGACCCGCTGGCGAGAAGCTAGATGGCATTCTGAAAGCGATGGACCTCACTAGGGATGAAGTTTACATATCCCACTTAGTGAAATACCGCCCTTCTATGCCAAACCAAACTACTGCTAACCGCAAACCTAGTGGTGAGGAGATTGAGGCGTTTTCATCATTTATCGATGCTGAAATCCAGGTGGTGAACCCTAAGGTAATCGTGGCTCTTGGTAGCACAGCTGCTCATCACCTTCTCAACAGTGATGCACCCGCTGATCAGCTACGTGGGAAATTTCATCAGATCAAGCGCACACAAATTCCTGTCAGAGTCACCTACCATCCCAGCTATTTACTACAGACCGAGACAAACACTGATAAGCGAAAGCTCTGGGAAGACATGCTCTCACTGATGGAGAAACTAGAAATGCCCATCAGCGACAAGCAACAAAAGTTCTTCCTCCCTAAGTCATGAATCGAGGTGACAGACAACCTAAAAAAAAGATTCTGACCAGAAGAAAGTTCATCTATGGTGCAATGGGACTAGCAGTTGGAGACGCTTTTTTGATTGAGCCTAACATTTCTCATATATCCGAAAATCTACTCAAAGTCCCCTATCTCCCATCTTCTCTAAATGGGCTAAAGATCGTTCAACTTACAGATCTACATTATAAACAAGATAAAGATGAGAGACTACTATCTACCGTCATAGAAAAAGTAAACCAGCTCAACCCAGACCTCATCCTCCTCACTGGTGACTACGTAGATCACGATACCAGTGGCATCGATCCAATGTTAGAGCACCTGACAAAGTTAAAGCCCAAGCACGGCATACTAGCCTGCATGGGAAATCACGATGGATGGGTGACTGACGGTGATGGTGAATATTATAGAAAACGCTTTGAGAAAAATGGGATCCAATTTCTGATCAACGAAAACACTGCTCTCACGATCAATGGTGAGACACTTCACCTCGCTGCTACAGATTACATTTGGCTAGGAAATCCTGATCCTGTGGCCACTCTCAAAGGCATCCCAAAGCATGCTCCGCTCATCACTATGGTTCATGAGCCAGATTACTTTGACACCATGCTAAAGCACAGAGATCATCATCTACAACTTTCAGGACATACGCACGGTGGACAGTGCAGAGTTCCATTGATCAACTTCGCTCCTAAGAAAGTGAAGTATGGCAAAAAATACATCTACGGTGAATATGCTAAAGAAAAAAGCTCTATTTTTGTCAGCAAAGGACTAGGCACAACAGGTATCCGTGTGAGGTTTTCGTGCTTACCAGAGATTGCGCTTCACAGTCTTCAGGCTTAAAATTCTGGTAAAAAAACGTGGCTTCCGGAGAAACCACGCTTTGAAATACTATCGATTGTTTACGAACAAGTTTCTTATCCCGAAGGACTAGAAGCTTGTGCGGAATCCGAGCCAGAGCGTAGTAGCATCTGCGTCAGTTCCAGCTGAACCTTCAGCAGTCTCATACTCAGCACCGATCTGCACCTTAGCGTTATTTCCGCATAGGTAATAGTTTACACCAGCATAAAGAGCGTGACGCTCATCAAAGCTTCTACCAGCTCCTGATGCATCAGATGCATAGCGGCTAAGCGAGAGGTTATCTCCATCTGATGTTGCATACTCGTAACGAGCAACAAATTCCACGGTGTCTGGCACGATGAATGTGCTAGGCATGATCACAACACCAGAAGTGCTGTCTCCATTTGTCTGCTCACCAGTAATTCCGTTTACTAGTAGATCCCAGTTACCAATCTTATTTTCATAAGCTAGAGATACTGCCCAGTCGTAACCGAAACGATCATCGTCACCTGTTGAAACATCATTTGATACACCCTGAAGCGTAAGAGCTCCACCGCAAGGGCAGTCATAGGTCAGGCTTCCATATAGAGCTGTGCCGTGGTTCCAGTCACTAAGCTCTTGGCTATCTTCCTCTGTAGAGAATACTCCGAGAGCACCCTTAAATGCACCTGACTTACCTTTTACCTGAACACCTGTAGGACGTAGCCCACGGTAGAATTGGTTAGCGATAACAGAACGCTCAACAGTCTTGAGGCTGTTAGATGACGTCGATCCCTCTGCTGAGAAATTGAGCTTCTGACGTCCATATGCGATTGAAACGTCTTCAAGACCGATTACGTTACCAAGTGCATACTTGAGGTATAACTCGTCCATTTGTCTGTATCCAAATCTTACATCATCTCTAGAGCTGTTCTTGTTCATATCAGCTGCTGCCACGAGTGTGAAGTCGTTAAGAAACTGAATTTTAGTCCCGATTCTGAAACGGCGTAACTCTTGATAAGTATCATCAAAGTCCACGTTATTTACATCTCCCTCAGTGTATGCAGCGTTATAGTGCGCACGCCCTGTGAGTTTAACAGAGTTGATGAATCCTCCTTCGTAGACGCTTGCTCCTAGTTTATCAAATATGTCACAGAAGTCTCCAGCTGGTGCTGCTGGCATTGGTCCTGCTACTGGCCCTGCAAAAGCTACTCCTGAGAGAGCTACTGCACCTATCATTGTTTTGACTACTTTATTTTCCATGGTTATGTTGTCTGGTAATTAACAAATAAATCACACTAAGAAAAATGTGACTCTTTTGTTATGTTGTTTAGCATATTGCCTTTATTAGAAAGACCTTTCAAGGCAAAATTGTCAGTGCTCATAAGATACAAATATAAGACACCATCAAACAGCTTAGATAGAGAGACGTAATTAACTGTTATTAAATACCATGTAAAACAAAGGCTAAACGTTTTCTAGTTAATCTATCTTTATCATTTTTATTTTTTGA
>CALFBV010000026.1 GCA_937951395.1 uncultured Rubritalea sp. | reverse complement strand
ATCTAATACCGCTCTCCTGTATTTTGCTGGAAAAACTATGTGATACATTAGTATCGTCACGTTGTGACTTTTATGGATAAATTCGCTCACGCAAATTTATAACGCCCCAAGGGGCGGGGAATCAAACCCAAAGAGATTGAAGAAGCACTGAAGAAATTTATTAGATCTTAAATTTAGCTTCCACTACGAGATTCCATGTGCAAATGTTACTTACTATGAGTAAACTAGACGACGCTATCGAAGCGGCAAAAAAACAAATGAAGGCTCAAAGCATTCCATGCAATGAGGAACTACTAAGAAAAATCGCTAAAGGTCTCGGACCATCCATCTACACTGCAGACGGCAAGCTAGTAGCGGCGAGTGATGCGAAAGAGATCGCTACTGTGAAGAAAAGCTTCATCGGTAAGAAGCTCGGTGAAACTGATGAGAAGAAGCAAGATAAAGCGATTGCGCATGCGATCGAAAAAATCGGTTCATCTAACAGACAGAAACTACGCACAGTATTCTGCTACATCATCGTTAGAAAACTGAAAAAAGAGTCAGTCTACGGATAACTAAAAAGTTAACAAATTTACCAAAAGAGGTGATTGGATTTTATTCCAATCGCCTCTTTTGCGTTAGAGGTGGGTTTTTCTCGCACTCAGGAATAGTTTTCTCTATGGTTCTGGCATGAAGAAATCACTCATTTATCTCTGCACTACCTTGGTGCTCACTGGTTCCGCTTTCAGCCAAACTACTGATAAAGATAAGAAACAGGAGAAAGACAAATCAACTACTGAAAAAAGTTCCTCCGAGAAATCTAAGCAGGCATCCGTGACAATAGATGGCAAGGTCATCAACTACACAGTCACCGCCTCAGAACTCATCCTCACTAAAGATGATGGAACTGCTCGAGCAAAAATTTTCAACGTCAGCTACATTGCTAAAACGGCAAGCGCAAAGGACGCCGCCAAGAGACCTGTGATGTTCGCCTTCAATGGCGGCCCTGGATCTTCTGCTGTGTGGCTACATCTCGGTGCACTCGGCCCTAGGATCGTCCCTAGCTCGGAAGATGGCACGATGGCGACCAAGCCACCAGTTGTTCTAAAAGAGAATCCATATTCCATTCTTGATGTAGCAGACCTAGTATTCATCGACCCCGTCACCACTGGCTATTCACGAGTGCAGAAAGGTGCTAAGGCGAGTGAATTCCATAACGTGGATGGTGATGTAGACTCAGTGGCTGACTTCATCCGCCGCTGGGTATCTGAGAACAAGCGCTGGTCATCACCAAAGTATGTCCTTGGTGAAAGCTACGGCGGTGTGCGTGCCGCGGGACTGAGCTCTAAGCTCCAAGGCACCTACGGGATGCACATCAATGGTGTGGTGCTTCTTTCTAGTCTGTTAGATTTCCGCACTCTTCAGCCAAGCTCAGGAAATGATCTTAGCTATGCCATCTACCTCCCTGCTATGACTGCGGCCGCTCATCACCATGGAGTAATTAAGGGAGATCGTGATGCACTGGTTGCAGAGGCGAGAAAATTCGCCGACACAGAATACCTCACCGCTCTTCATAAAGGCAGAAACTTACCTCTAGAGAATAAGCAGGCGATCGCAGCTAAGCTCAATAAGCTCACGGGGATAGATACTGCTGCTATTTTGAAATCCAACCTTCGCATTAGCTCATCTTTCTTCAGAGCTACTCTACTAAAAGATAAGCACAAGGTTATAGGCAGGTTTGATGCTCGCGTGGCATGGTCAGCATTGGACAACGTATACGGACGCCCAGCGTTTGATCCATCATTCGCAGTGGCTAAGGGACCATTTACCAATGCAATGATGGCTTACCTCACAGAAGACCTAGGTTGGGAAGATAAACGTGTGTATGAGATCATCACCAGCAAGGTACATCCATGGAAATGGAACCGCTCTAACAGCTATGTAAACCTCTCTTCTAACATCTCATCCGCCCTACAAGAAAACCCTCACCTCAAAGTACTTATTCAGTGTGGTCATACAGACTTAGCTACGCCAGCTGGAGGCATCCTACACTCTATGGATCATCTGAACATTACTCCAGAGCAGAGAAAAAACATCTCCGTGAAATGGTATGAAGCTGGGCATATGTTTTATCTCAATCAGCCAGACCTTGTGAAAATGCGTAAGGATCTAGTAGAGTTCATTAAAGAGTAATTCTGAAAAAACTTACCTCTATGAAACTCAATTTTCAGACAAAACCAGAAGTGCAGATGCGTTCCACTGCGATAGACTTCTACGAGCAGGTCAAAACGAGGAGGTCTGTTAGAAAGTTTAAGTCTGATCCTGTTCCAGATGAAATCATCGAGAACTGTCTGCTAGCTGCTGGCACTGCACCGAATGGAGCTAACCTCCAGCCATGGCATTTTTGTGTGATCAAGTCTCCGGAAGTGAAGTCTAAACTGAGAGCTGCCGCTGAATTACATGAACATAAATTCTACAACGGCGGCGTGCCTAAGGAGTGGACTGATACGATCAAGCACCTTAATACCAATGAATCCAAGCCATTTTTAGAAGAAGCTCCCGCGCTCATCGCTATCTTCCAAAAGGCGACTACTAAGGATCATGAGGGAATCGAGAGAAAATGCTATTATGCTAAAGAGTCCGTAGGCATCGCTACCGGGATACTAATCACGGCACTGCATCAGAGCGGGCTAGCTACGCTAACGCACACCCCCTCCCCTATGAATTTCCTCAATAAAGTACTAGACCGGCCCAGCTCAGAAAAGCCTTTCCTGCTTCTCATCGTGGGCTATCCTACTGATGACTGCGAGGTGCCAGACATTGTAAAACACGGTATCGAATCCATCCGAACTTATCATTAAAAACTGAACATGCCTAAAGAACGAGCAGATGCCCTACTGATGTCGCGCGGAATGTGTGACTCACGCGAGCAGGCCAAGCGACTCATCCTCGCCGGCGAGGTGATGACTGGCACTACTAGAGTCGCTAAGCCTAGTACTAAGCTTGATACTGAGGCAGATCTCAGCGTGCGTGAGAAGCCTAAATTTGTGAGCCGAGGTGGGCTAAAATTAGAAGGAGCACTAAAGGAATTTGGCATTGATCCTAAAGGCATGATTTGTCTCGACTGCGGGGCTTCCACAGGCGGATTCACAGACTGCCTGCTCCAAGGTGGAGCGGTGAAAGTCCATGCCATTGATGTAGGAACAAATCAACTCGTGTGGAAGATCCGTAATGACGAGCGCGTCATCGTGAAAGAGAAGTTTAATGCCCGCTACATGGTTCCAGATGACATTGGAGAGCTAGTGGACCTAGCTGTGACAGACGTCTCATTCATCTCTCTAACAAAAATCCTGCCTCCCCTTTTCAGCGTGCTTAAACCTGGAGGAAAAATTATTTGCTTAGTGAAGCCACAGTTTGAGCTAAAGCGTGAAGACATCAGTAAAGGAGGCATCGTCCGCGATCCTGAGCTCCACAAAAGAGCGGTGGATAAAATCCATGATTTCGTAACACAAGAACTCAAGCGTGAATGGATAGCAGTCACCGACTCGCCTATCACAGGAACTGATGGGAATAAAGAATACCTCGCGTTACTCCAATAAAAACATGTTAGATATAGACTTAGAAAAAATAAAGAACACCCTTTGGTCACTCGTTGATGGATCTGAAGACTGGTGGCAGTGGGGAATCATCGCTGGCTGTCTCGTTCTGGCTATCATCACTCGACTCTCAGTTCACCACTTATTTTCTAAAACAGAGACTAAGTTTGAGCAAGTAATCATCCGTCATGTGCGAG
>CALFBV010000025.1 GCA_937951395.1 uncultured Rubritalea sp. | reverse complement strand
GCTTGAACATTCTTTAAAGCAGAGATTTCTTAGGTCTCAAATAAAACCAAACGGCAGCTCCAGTGAGACAAACAAACAGTAACGGAAGCAACCCCTCGCGGATATCATTACCGTATAAAACTGGGTTAGCGCTTCCTGTGTTATTAGTCAGCGCGCCATACACCTTCAGCGTAAATACCCAGCCAGCATGAAGGCCTATAGGCATCCAAAGATATCCCGTCTTATGCCGCGCATAAGCCAGCACCACACCCACCACAAACAACATCAGAAAGATACCAATGAAATCCTCTGGGTGAATAAATCTCTCACCGATCTGCGCTAGCAGCTGGAACCCAGCATCCGCTGCACCACCATCCACTATCTCAGGACTTCCATGATACGGCTTGAGGAAATGCACCAGTGCGAAGAAAAATGACAGCCCAATAATAGTCCCACGCACACTCAGACTCCGGAGCAACAGCGCAAACAAAACCCCTCTAAACAACCACTCCTCAATCAATGACGCACCCACCGCCGGAGTGATCGCCTTTACCAAAGCCTTCCCAGGAGAAGCGCTAGTATCCACCGTCACCCAGCCAAGCTGATGCACCACCATGAAGAAAACCCCCATGTAACCCATCGCATAAACAAACCCCACCAGCATATCCTTCCCCCCGCTGAACCTTGGGTTGATGCGCACAGAAAGGGGAGGCTTGATGTCTACGCTATTACTGTCACTCTTCAGAGTGCGGATAAATGGATACAGCAAAATGATCGCCGTGCCTAACAGCATGCGATTATAGTACCGTGCCAGATCAGCCTTCGCCATACTCTTCTTGATAGACCCCATCACCCCATCACCAGTATCACCTGCAGAAAATTCCTTCCCCCAAGTATAAAGATAGGGAGTTAGAATGGCCGCGATGATGAGACAGAGAACTACGAATAGAAATAGCCGAGTTAGCTCATTGTTAAAGAATGCTTTCACTAGTAGAAAGTGTAACAACACTCCCATTCATCTGTCGAGAGTATTGGTATAATATTACCTTATCATCACACTGTCCTTAAAAGGAGACAGATCTAGCCTGTGAGACCAGTGTCTGTATGTAATGGGGTAAGTATGCCTCAACAAGGGAGCCACAAATGCCCATAAAATAGTCTTGTTCATACTCTAACAGTTACTATGCTACAGACAATCATTCACGCGCTGAAACCGTAGATTTAATGCGTGCTAAGCATCAACCTATAAACAAAAGTCCGCTATCTAGGATGCGATAGATATATTAGGACGCATCTCAATAAATGGATACTGTAGCGGCACCAGAAACGAAGAGATGGCCATTCGCGAGTCTACTACTCCTGTCCTATTTAGCATTTTCAGTTGGATGCGCGGTTGACCAAGCATTTCGGTGGACTCATGCAAGGTGCAATATTTGGAGTTGCGTGGTGTTTCATTTACATTCTTCCATGGAGCCTTATGATATTCGGCCTCTGCCGGTGGCGACGTTGGCAGAGGTATAGAACCCAATGGATACTCGCCCCGAGTAGAATGGGGTCAAATTCTGAGATCTGACCACCTTTGATCTCTAGATGAACGATGGTGAGGTGGTGCTCGCGCAGGCGGAAAGAGCAAGAGATTCTGGAATTTAGCATTCATCATCTATATCAAGAAACTTACCCCCTAGCTCAAGGCTCATCTGCGTCGATTTTACAGTTGATTTCAGAGTGACTCTACCTGACCATGGGTCTATGCAAATTCAACAACGACATGAGTGGAAAGAAGATACGGAGGAGGGACTTCGCTTTTACCGTGGCATCTATCATTCCAAGCACTGGAAATTCACCACTGCGATGAAAGGCACAAGGGCGAATCCGCCTGTCTGGGAAAGCATTGAAGAGGTAACCAATGAGCACTGGGAAGCTCTTCGCGATGTTCTCTACAGAAAATATCAGCGCAAACGCTGCCCATGGAAACTCATCGAGGACATTGATAAGATCCTCGGTAAGGATTCTGATGCTGATAAATAAAACTTATCTCTAGATCATGTCCTTGCGGCGCTTCTCTGTGAGTAAGCGTTTAAGGAAGCCTTTTACAGTGGGGTTTGCTGATGCGAGGAAACGTTTGAATTCTTTGCCTTCTGCATCTAATAGCAGCACTGTTGGGAAAGACTTCACTTTGTGCTTCATCATGAGTTCTTTGGTGGACTTTTCTAGCTTAGGGTCACTCTTAGGTGCATCTAGCTTCACTAGAACGTAGTTTTTCTGGGCTTCCTTGAGAAATTCTTTTTTTGAGAACACTTCTTTCTCCATCATGATGCAAGGTGGGCACCAGTCGGACCCGGTAAACTCTACCATTACAAGTTTGCCTTCAACTTTAGCCTTCTTAACTCCTTCTTCGATGTTGGTGAGCCATGGTCCTTTATCTTTGGCTATGGCTGAACTGCTTAGCACTAGGGCTACTAAAAATAGATTTTTGAATAGATTGATCATGATCATGTCTAACATAGAGCGGCCTCACAACGCGAATTTATTTTTTTAGTGCACAAAAAACCCGTCACATTTCGTGACGGGTTTTTGAGAAAGTGTAGATTTATTAGGAATGAGAGACGGTCTAATTATTCCAGCTGAGTGCTCCTTTACGTAGCGCATAGACGTAAGCGACTGTGAGAATACCAACGAAGCCGAAGATGGACCATAGTGCATGGGCGTTGACCGCGATGAGTTCCTTGAACTGAAGTGCCCAAGGATACATGAATACGACTTCGATATCAAAGAGGACAAAGAGCATGGCCACTAGATAGAATTTAACAGAGAATCTCGGTGAGCCATCTCCTACAGGGAGCATTCCACATTCGTAGACGGTGTCTTTAGCTCCGCCTTTGCGGCCTTTCTTGCCAAGTAGGACGCTGAGTCCTAGAGCGATGGCTGCGAACCCGATGGCGATGAGAGTCTGAAGGACTACAGGTAAGTATTGTTCTAGCATGGTGGTTTCTGTGAAGAAGGTTGATGGATGAAATGAAGTAAAAATTTAGCCCGTGCTGCGATGTGCTGCACGGGCTAAGGTTTAAGGTTAGTTGTATGTATAATCCAGCATAAAAATGCGGAATATTACTTATTCGACCTCGAATGTGCTGTGTGCTTCTGGAAGTCTAGCTAAGCCTTTGTATTCTTTGCCTTGCTTTTCTACCATGCCACGAGTGACGAGGTTTTGTAGTTTTTCATATGCTCTGAGACGTAGCATTTCTTCGCCACCGCTTACCGCGTTGCGTTCTTTGAGTCTTTCGAATACTAATTCGAAGAGGTCATTGAATCCGAAGAAACTGTCGTCGTCTCCTAATACGTGCACGATTTCATCTGTCACATGATCTGGGACGCGACGTGAAAAACGTGTTCTTTTCGTAGTTGCCATAACGTCGTTACTATATCACGAATTGTTAGAAAAAGCTATTCTTATTTGGATCTACCCTAAAATTTATTAAACTTGAGGGTAGGGTAACAAGCTTTAAATGTTCTTTTTTCTTATAATTTAGCAAGGATTGTGGGCGTGAAGGATATTTCTAGGGTAAAGAGGTGAAAAATCAGGAATTATGCTTAATGTAGGTGAATCAATTGTTAGTATGTGAATAGGTTGGACAAAAACTAATCTGATAAATATTGTTCAGAAGAATGATTTTCATGAAGAGTATCACGGTGGAGACTGGAGGGAAGGGCGTGTATGAGCTGACGTCCGCGGTAGAGCGTGTGGTGGCTGAGAGTGGTGTGGTCCAAGGGGTGGTGAATATTTTCAATAGGCATACTAGCTCGAGCTTAGTGCTGATGGAAAACGCGGATCCGACGGCGTGCAGGGATCTAGAGGTCTATTTTGATAAGCTGGTGCCAGAAGATCTGCCTTACTTTGAGCATACGTATGAAGGTCCAGATGATATGCCTTCCCATATTAGGATGGTGCTGACGCGAAGCAGTGAAACGGTGCCGGTGAGGGATGGAGAGATGCTGCTGGGCACCTGGCAGGGGATCTTTTTGTTTGAGCATAGGCGGGCGAGGCATCGTAGGGAGGTGGTGGTGACGGTGTATGGGTAGAGATCTTAATAAAGGTGTGATCGCGGTTCAGGAGAAATTTTCTGTAGTCGATGAAGGTGATGGTTGGATCATGTTAAATAAGGGTGCGCCCTTGATCGTGCACCCTGCAAATGATAGAGGTGATGAGCCTACGTTGCTGGGGGGTGTGGAGGGGCTACTCTCTTATGAAATAGCGAACGGGGCGCGGCTGAGTATTATCAATAGACTAGATAGAGAGACGAGTGGGCTGGTTTTGATGGCTACCAATAAGAGTGTAGCGAGAGAGCTTGGGAGATCTATGGAGAGACGTGAGATAGAGAAAGGCTATGATGCAGTGGTGCATGGGTGGCCTGAGTGGGATGAAAAATTAGTAGACGCTCCTATTATCCGCAAAGGGGAGGTGGAAGAAAGCAGGATTTACGTGAAGCAAATAGTTCATGAGGCCGGAAAGCGTTGCGTGACTTCTGTGCAGGTGGTGAGAAGGATGGAGGTGTCTGGTGCGAGAATGAGTTTGCTTAAAGTGGCTCCACAAACGGGTAGGATGCATCAGATCCGTGTGCATGTCGCGCACGTGGGTCATCCTCTAGTGGGGGATAAAATTTATGGCGGTAATGACGAGATTTATTTAAAATTTATAGAGACTGGAATAGATGAGGAAATGATGCGTGAGTTGAGAATCCCTAGACATGCTCTACACGCGTCAATGATGGCTGTGATGATAGGAAAGAAAAAGCGTCAGTTCCGGATAGATTTGGCGAGTGATTTGGAGGAGTTTGTGAGTAGGGTAAATTAATATATTATGGTAGAATTAAAAGAGATAGTTAGATACTTAGATGAAGAATTAAGGATATCAGAAGTGGCTGATTATTCGGGCGCTCTGAATGGGTTACAGCTAGAGAATAATGGTAGTGTTACTAAAGTAGCAGCTGCAGTAGACGCTTCTCTACCAGTGTTTGAAGAAGCTGTCTCTGCTGGTGTGGATCTACTTATTGTGCATCATGGAATGTTTTGGCATGGAGCGCAAAGGTTGGTAAATGCTCAATACAAAAAGCTAAAGTTAGCGATGGAAAATAATATGGCTGTTTATAGTGCGCATATACCATTAGATATACACGATGATTGGGGTAATAATGTAATACTTGCAGAGAAAATAGGGATGACTTGTGCAGAGAAATTTCACCCCTGGAAGGGCGAGTTATTGGGTTTAAAGCAGGAGATGAACTTGTCTTTAGATGAGCTATTAAAAAGGGTGAGGGTAGCGGTAGGTGGTGAGGTGGCATTTTGCCCTGGTGGGAGCTCTGAAAGTGTGGGGATGGTAGGCTTGATCACAGGGGGAGCCGGTTCAGAAATCCAAGCTATGGTAGACACTGGCATCAATACTTTTGTCACAGGAGAGGGGCCTCATTGGAGCTATCCTTTAGCTGAGGAGTTAGGCTTAAATGTAATTTATGGAGGGCATTATGCGACAGAAACCTTCGGGGTTCTTAAATTAGTTGAAGTTATATCGGAGAGGTATTTACTTTGTAATCACTTCGTTGATCGCCCGTCAGGTATTTAGTTTTAGTGGGTTGCGGGTGGTCGTCGTCCTGGACTCATTTGCATGAGGCCAAGAGCTAAACTAAAAATACTAAAAAATGTTACTTTAAATGTTGCTTTTAGAGCTGAAATCTGAATAATCACAAATGTAGACGCAAGAAAGAACTGTTTTTTTAATGTCAGCAATGCTGATTTTAACAGAAGTTCATAATAAGAAGCAGATACATCGATAGAGTAATAACAAAACGTTCACCCAATATATCATTATGAAAAACACAATAAAATTCGCACTTGTAGGTGCCTTCCTCGCTGTAGTGGCCCCGGTTGCTAGTGCAGCAGACTGCTATGCAGTATCAAAACTAGCTGCTAAAGAGATTACAGCAAAGCCAAAACATGTTCTCACAATCGTTGCTCAGCAAGTCGCTGCTAATGAAGCTTGTGCATGTGAAATCGTAAAAGCGGCTATCGTTATTACAGAAGCAGACAAGAAGCTTGTCGCTCAAATCGTTGAGCAGGCAATCGAAGCCGCTCCTAAGAAGTTAGCACTCATCACTACCTGCGCGCTCGCAGTTGCTCCAGACGCACACGCTGAAGTAATGGAAGTATCAGCTAAGTATTCTAAAGACGCAGGTGAAAGCTATTCTGCAAAAGATGGCTATTCTGCAAAAGGTGGCTATTCTGCAAAAGGTGGCTATTCTGAAAAAGGTGGTCCAGCTGTGGAGCAGAAGCAGCCAATCGCTAAATTTGAGCCATTAGATTTCATGGGGCTTGATGCTACAGGTAACTTTAGTCCATTCAGTACTGTATCTGTCTTGCCAGGCGTACAAGCTGGAGGCAGCGGGGGTCTGACTACGCCACCCAATCCATACTCTCAGCCTTAATCTACTAACCATATAAAACACTTATATAAAATATGAAGCTAATTAAATACACAGCAGCAGCAACTCTACTTTCTGGAGCAGCTAGTGCGCAGGGTTTGTTCGATGTTAACCCAAATGAATCAGATGACGAATCATCACCACTCAGGTATACTGCAGGTGTGTCATTCGGATATGACGACAATGTGAATGCTGCTTCTGCAGAGGAGAGCTCAACTTACGTCAAAGGTAGCCTAGGGGCTAACTTAGTAGTGCGTGGCGAGCAGACTTCATGGGACGTTAATGCTCATATAGGCGCTACTAACTATTTCGATGATGTTAGATCTGATGACACCGTTTATAATGGTGGTATAGCATTAAACATTAATCACAGAGTCAACGATAGAACTCGTCTTGTTAGCCGTAATTTCTTTAATTATGGACTTGATCTAGGTAATTTCTACGGGCCTATTACTTCGCGCCAGATTGATGAGTATACATATTTCTCTACAGATAATGCGATAGGTTATAGATGGACAGATCGTTTGGGGACTTATACTGGCATAGCTTATTCAACGCTTGATTATGATGGAGGCAGTCGTGATGTAGACAGCTTATCTGTATATAATCAGTTTCGCTACACTCTAAATTCACAAACTACTCTAACAGCTACTGCTCGCTACACAATGTCAGATTACGATACTACTGATACTGATAGAGTAACAGCATCTGTTGGTTTTGAACATAGGCTTTCTGATAATTCATCAGTAGTTGCTCAAGTTGGTGGACAATTTGGAGATAAATCTTCTGCATATGGTTCATTCAGCTACAACAACCGAGTTAACTCTCAGCTAAAAACTAGAGTGTTCGCTCGCTACTCACAAGAAGACACTGATACTATTTTCAGTGGTGATAGATATGAGGACAAAACTGCACTGCGTATTGGAGCGGCAGCGGATTACACTTTTTCTCCACAGATTACACTCACACTTGGTGGAAACTACACCATGTCAGACTACAAAGATGCAACTGCTCTCTCTGATGGTGACTGGGATCTATTCAACATCTATGTAGGTGCTACTTATAAGATCAATGATGCTCTCTCTGTTAGAGCTTCTGCTAACCACACCACCTCAGATTCGAATGTCATTCCTGGCAGAGACTATGATCGTAATCGCTACGAATTAGGTGTGAACTACGCATTCTAAAAAAACTATCGAAAATCTGAACGTTTTAGCCTTCGCCGTGTCAATACATGGTGAAGGCTTTTTTATGATTAAGTTTCCTCTAATCTAAAATTCCAAGCATCCCAAAAATCAACAAAATGCAAAATAACAATAACAACAATATCAATGCTAGTGAAGCAAATTTACATGCTATAGACTATTGGCAAGTAGTGAAAAATAGGTATGGAATGATTATTCTAACATTCTTATTAGTGTTGCTTACCGCGGCAGTAATAACTTATGTTATGCCGAAAATGTATGAGAGTAAAGTAGTGGTTCAAATCAATCCCTTTGGGCAGAAATCAGTGACTCTTGGTGTAGGTGACAGTGGGCGCATGATGATGACGCGACAATTTTTGCAGACTGAATTTGCGATTATTAAATCTGATGAAACTCTGAAGAAAGTGGATGATCAGTTGAAGTTATCTAGACGTTGGGGGATGAGTGAGAGGCAAACATTGGGTGTTTTGTCTGGAATAGTTAATACCCGGCAGGAGAGAGGTACTGACTTGATTGAAATATCAGTGCGGCACGGTAAACGTGAAGATGTAAAGTTAATTGCGGACCAAGTAGCAAGGTCATATGGGCAAAGAAGAACGGATACTCTCGATAAACGTAGATTAGATTCTATAAATGAGTATAAAAATAAAAGAAGAATTCAGGAGGATAAAGTAGAGGATCACAGAACGAGGCTTTACGCTCTGTCTAAGAAGCTAAGGATACCATATCACGGCAAGGAAAGTAGATTTTATGAAGGAAGAAGTGCAGATGCTAATGAGTCTGATAGGGCGACTCAGGCCTATGAAGAGGCAAAAAGAACGAAAGATCAGCTCGAGTCATTTGTTAACTCACTTAATGGATTGAGTGATGAAGATTTAATGGTGACGTTAATTGCTTCAGGTAGACCGGAATCTGCAGTCATAAAAGCTGACTATGAGCAGCTGAGCAGTCTCAAGCAAAATAAGAATGTAGCTCTCTCTGGTGGTTTAGGGCCAAAGCACAGAACGATCACAAGCATTGATGTTAGTATTCGAGAAATCCAAGAGAGGCTTTCTAGATCAGTAATAAATGTTAGAAAGAAACTTGCGGAAGACTTAGTTGTTTTTAATCAAAATGTTGAAAAATTAAGAGTAGACACAGATAAAGAGCGGGGTGATCTCATGTTGTCTGCGGATCAGAAAACAAGATTCGGCAAAGTTCGTGAAGATTATGAGCGTGAGCAGGATATTCTTGATGCCATTAAGCAAGCTGAGTTTACGGAAACGTTAGGTGAGGGTCTTGAGAGGGAGCCGCTAGTGTTTCATGAGAATGCAAGAACTCCTGAAGTGGAGGAGTATGTGTCTCCAAACTGGACGCTAAATATGGCACTCGGTGCTGTAGCTGGTTTGATCTTTGGTGTCGGTATTGCTTTTGCTCTTGAGTTTATGGACACATCTGTGAAATCTCTGGAAGATGTAGAAAAATATCTCCAAGTTCCAGTTCTCGCAGTTGTTCCTAGAGATGTTGGAGTGCTGCATAAGCAAGCAGGAGCTAGTCCGGATGCGGAAGCATACAGAATTCTACGAACTAACATTGAGTTCAACAGGAAGAATCCAGATGATAATGCTATTACCGTTGTATCCGGTGGTGCTGGTGAGGGTAAGTCAACTACACTGGTAAACCTTTCTTATATCTGTGCTCAGGGTGGATATTCTACACTGATGATTGATGCGGATCTTAGGCGTCCTAGATTGCATACGTTTTTTGACATCAATAATACGGTTGGTCTGACTAACTACTTGACTACTGATCTAATGCTTGAGGACGTGATTCTTCAGACGCCGGTCGATAATCTATTTTTCATGCCTTCAGGTATTCTCCCTGCTGATGCAGCTGGTATCCTGAACTCTAGAAGGATGTCTGAAATGGTTCAAGATGTGAAGCAGCGTTTCGACTTGGTTCTCATTGACTCACCACCGATTCTTGGTGTGAGTGATGCATCAGTACTCGCATCTGAAGTGGATCTTACCATGATTGTTGTTCAGCATCGTAAACTTCCTAGAAACATGCTCATGAGAGTGAAGCAGGCTGTCGAAAATGTGGGCGGAACAGTTCTAGGAGTTGTGCTTAACAACGTTGATGTAAGAAGTGACAGTCAATACCAATACTACACTAGTTATTATACTTACTATGCTCCATCTGAGATAGATAGAGAGAAGACGTCTGCTAATGCAGTCGAAGCAACAGAAAGGAAGGTTGTGGAATCAGTTTCTACGGATGACAATGATCTTTATTAATAGATAAACCCAAAATATAAAATTATGAAATTATTAATACTACTATCACTAATGTTAGCGTCTTTTGCACAGGCGAGAATTATTAAGGGAGACACGCTGACTATTACTATCAAGGGTGTTCCTGAGGGAGAACAGGGTCAGATCAATGGTCAATACGAAGTTTCTAAATCGAATCAAATATTTCTCCCATTTTTAACGAATATGCCTATTAGCACTAGTGGTCTATCTACGTCAGCCCTAGCTAGACGTATAGAAGCCGCGTATAGGAATGCTCAGATTTATACAACACCAACTATTTCTATACAGAGTTTGAATGAGCAGAAAGAGTTGGCGAAGATAAGGGATAAGATAACGACTGAAGAAATCCAGAAGTTTGTCACTGTTTCAGGTCAAGTAGGACGTTCCGGACCACAGCCGTACAGACCTGGTTTGAGGCTGATAGACGTAGTGTCCGCAGCTGGGCCTACAACATTTGCAGCGCAAAACCGTGTTGAGCTACTTAGAAATGGAAAGATCTATATATACGATATGAAGATACCAGAACACATGGTTGAGAAAGTATATCCTAACGATCAGATCATTCTCAAAGAGAAGAAATGGAACGGAAGGTAAGTCGTTGCTTAAAAAACAGTCACGAGAAAGACTATCCGTATGATCATATCATTGTGAATGAACTTCTCACATAAACGAACAATATTTACTAAGCCGATAAGCGTGATTGCTTATCGGCTTTTTTATTGGCTATAGTTGGATCATGAAGAGGGAGTCAGATTTTGATTATGCGTTATGGGAGGGCTTGCTGGGAAATGATGTGGGGTATTGTCTTTCTGCTGAGAGTGGTGTTTCTCTTGTGGCGGATTTAAATTTATCAGATGAGTTACTAGAAAAAGTAAGCTCTTCATTACTCATTAAGACATCCGGTAGCTCTGGTGTGGCGAAATGGGTGGTGCATTCTAAGAATGCTATCTTGAAGCATGCTGCTCTGGTGAATGTTTATCTGGATATTAGTGAGAATGACGTCTTTGGTTTAGCATTGCCTTCTTATCACGTGGGTGGGCTAGGAGTGATCGCTCGTGCTCATGTAAGCGGTGCTCGGGTTGCTGTATACTCAGATAAATGGTCAGCGGGTTCTTGTGTAGCATTTCTGAATGAAAATAAGGTCAGTGTATTGTCATTAGTGCCGACACAACTTGTAGACATTGTGAACGGAGTCCATACTTGCCCAAAGTCTGTTAGAGCTGTGGTCATTGGTGGTGGTAGATTAGATCCTGATGTGAGAGCTGAGGCTCTGAAGCTAGGGTGGTCTATCCTAGAGAGTTATGGGATGACGGAGACGGGTTCGCAGATTGCTACAGGAAGCTTTGGGAAGACTGGTCATCTAGATCTTATTGGAGGCTGGCAAGTGCGCACGGATAGAGAAGGTTTGTTAGAAGTGAAGGGGGACTGCTTGCTGGAGGGGTACTTGCTCGAGGGAGCTGACGGGGATGACAGGTGGCAGTTTGTAGATCCTAAAGTGGGTGGATGGTTCACTACTAGCGATAGAGTGGATGTGTTAGAGCTAGATGGGAGAACGGGGATTAAATTTATAGGCAGAAGTGATCAACGAGTGAAAATTCTGGGCGAGTTGGTGGATGTTACATCGCTAGAAAGTCGTCTCTCTCTATTGATACGAGATGAAGTTTATTTAGTGCCGTTGCTAGACGATCGTAGAGGGGTGAAGCTTTATCCTGTGGTGGATAAGATGGAGAATTCTGATCTTATCCGAGATCTCAGCTGGTCTGGTCTAGAGCAATTAGAAGAATCTATTGTGGTCTCTCATTTTCCACGTAATGAGATGGGGAAGCTGCGACGATCTAAGTTAACGGAAGTGGTGGAATCTATTGTTTTTTCAGCTAGATAAGTTAAGGTCTGATCAGATGACGCTAGAAGATTTAGGCTGGAATGCTCAATTTGCCGCAGAGTTCACCCCCTTTGAGAAAAAGGGCTGGGCGCCTGCTAGGCTGATCCGTGATAATAAGATCACTTATGGTGCGCTACTGGAAGGTGGCGAGGAGCTAGAGGTCATCATGGGCGGAAAAGTGTATCATGATGCTGAATCTGATGCAGAACTCCCAGCAGTGGGGGATTGGGTAGCTCTAGACGTAGGCGATGATGGCGAGGAAACGGTGATACGCGCGCGTCTTTCGAGACAGACTTGTTTCTCACGCAAGCTTCCAGGGAAAAGCAGCGAGGAGCAAGTGATGGCTGCGAATGTGACCGTTGTGGTGGTTGTGACTGATGCGGGATCTGATTTCAATCCGCGCAGGATGGAGCGCTACTTTATGCTTATAGAGAGGAGCCGGGCTAAAGCTGTTGTGCTGGTGAATAAGAGTGATCTTTTTCCCGCTGAAGTGAACGAGCAGGCTAGAGCGGAAATTTCAGAGCTAAGTAAAGATGCAGATGTCTTTATAACAAGCGCGGTGAAAAATGAGGGTCTTGAGGTTCTGAAATCTTACCTCCAGAAGGGTGTGAGTATCACGCTGGTGGGATCTAGTGGGGTAGGGAAGTCTACTTTAGTAAATCAACTCCTAGGTGAGGAGTGGCAGTGGACTAGCGAGGTAAATGAACTCACAGGAAAGGGCAGACACACAACTACAGCTAGAGAATTAATGGTGCTCGAGGATGGAGGTATTCTTATCGATAACCCCGGAATCAGAGAGGTGCAGATGTGGACGGATGAGACTACATTGCGAGAGAGTTTTGCGGATATAGAGCAGATAGCGGGTGTGTGTAAATTCCACGACTGTAAGCACGGCAAGGACAAGGGCTGTGCTATACGTGCAGGGGTGGAGGACGGTAGCCTGGATATAGAGCGGTATGAAAGTTTTCTAAAATTAGAGGAAGAAATAGCAGATCTCCAGAAGCGGCAAAAGAAGCGTAAGATCTTAGTTGAGCGCAGAGCGAAACGTGATCACCGCGTTAAGGCGCGAAACTTAGCGGACAGGATAGACTACGAGAAGGAGCAGAACCCAGAGCGGGGTTCTAGCAGGGGGAGATAGATAGTGGGATATGAAAAAACTTACCTGTAGCAAAGTAGATCTGGGTCTCCAGCCTGTTGAGGTTGCGCGAAAATTGTCTCACCTAGAGGGGATGATGTTTTTCGATAGCTCAGGGAACTTGCCAGTAGGCTTTAAGAATCCAGTATCCATCATCGCTGCTGAACCAGTGCAAGTGATTAGAGGAGTAGGGTGTGATTTTACAGAGGTTAGGGCTGCAATGGAGAAGTATGATCTGCATTCTACTGAGGTTCAGTTTCCTTCATTTCCTGTTGGAGGAGCATTTGGCTGGGTGGATTATGATGGTGATTTTTGTTTTGGTGTTTATGAATCTTGTTTGTTTTTCGACCATGATGCGTCTCAGTGGTATGAGGTGGGTAAGCTTTCCAAAAAACTGTTAGATTCAAAGCTGTTAGATTTTGAGATAGGTCATTTCACTGCGCACACGAGTAGGGAGGATTATATTTCTGGCGTGCAGAAAGTACAGGAATATATACGCGCTGGAGACATCTATCAGGTTAATTTGACGCAGAAATTCAGCACCAAAGTAAAGTCTGGATCACTGTTCTCTCTGTATGATTCGCTGAGGCGCTCAACACCTGCTCCAATGTCACTCTACTTAAGTCTAGAGGGGAGAGAGGTTTTGTCCTCATCACCAGAGACTTTTTTAAAGATGGATGGGAGGAGGATAGAAACACGTCCTATTAAGGGGACCCGACCTCGCTATAAAAATAAAGAGCAAGATGAAGAGTCGGCTAAAGAGCTGTTAGAGTCAGCTAAGGAGAGATCTGAGCTTGTGATGATCACGGATCTGGAGCGTAATGATCTAGGGCAAGTCTGTGAATATGGAAGTGTGAAGGTGGATGAGATGCTGCAGTTAGAAAAACTAGAACACGTTTATCATCTAGTCTCGAAAGTTTCTGGCCAGCTCAGAGAAGATGTAGACTACTGGCTGGCGTTAGAGAAATGTTTCCCAGGTGGGAGCATCACTGGTGCTCCTAAAAAACGCGCTATGGAAATCATCGATGAGCTTGAGAGTGAAGACCGCGGGCTCTATACTGGAGCAGTTGGCTACGTCGGTTTTAATCAAGTGAGTCAATTTAACATCGTTATCCGCACATTAGTGCGCGAAGAGGATGATCTACACTACCATGTGGGGGCAGGCATCGTGGCGGACTCAGACGCAGAGACTGAGTATGAAGAGACGCTACATAAGGCGAAGGGTATTCGCCGCGCTTTAAAGCTCAGTAAATAAAATCTATTTAGTGAAGATGAACGTCTTGTGCTCTTGGTAATGCCTCACTGCTAGTCCGCCTAAGAAGCAAAGAATGGCGAGAATCATAAAAATAATAAAGCTGAACCTTGATCCAGGCTTGGGAGATACTGGTTTATCAGATTTAGTTTTTAACTTAGGTCGCTCATCATCATCGCGGGATGATTTTTTCTTTGATGGAGCTTCCTCTAAAATGACGTTGTCTTCATCTACTTCAACAGGCTTAGCTTTAGATTTATTCTTAGGGAAACTGGCTTTCTGTTGCGGCTCGTGATCTTCGCGCGAAAGAATTTCTTTCTCTTCATCACTGAGATTGAACTCCATGTCGATGTCATCTCCGATCTGGACGGTCACTCCATCCTCAAGATCGATAATGCGATACTGAGTGTCCTCATGCTTGATGCCGTTTGTTGAATCATTATCTTCAAGAATGAATCCGCCCTCGATGCGCTTCATTTTGCAGTGATACGTTGATGCTGATCCTGCGGTGATGATGATGTCATTATCGCTGCCGCGTCCTATCTTAGTGACGACTCGATCGATTTTTAAACGATACGGCTGAGGTGTTTTACCTGGCTCTGAAATGATAATTCTAGGCATAATAGTTAATTTATTGGCGACAGGCTAATGAAACGGAGGCGAGAGGGGAATAAAAATACACCAAATGCCGAAAATTCCCCCAATTAAGTGCATTTTTGTAAATGTAGCTGTTCATCGTCAAAAATCCCGTGTAACAAACACCAGTGTTTGAACTACTAAAAACAGATTCTGAAACAATGGCGCGGCGGGGGAGGCTCACCACTGCACATGGAGTGGTGGAGACGCCCATCTTTATGCCTGTGGGAACGCAGGGTTCTGTGAAGACGTTACACCCAGATGACTTGGTGGCGATGGGCTCTCAGATTATCTTGGGAAATACCTATCATTTAAATCTCAGGCCCGGCCTAGATGTACTGCGTGAGTTTGGAGGGCTACATGAGTTTGCCTCCTGGGATAAGCCTATTTTGACAGATTCCGGAGGCTTTCAGGTTTGGTCATTAGCTAAATTACGCAAAATCACTGAAGAAGGGGTAAGGTTTCAGAATCACTTAGACGGTTCTAAAATGATGCTTTCTCCAGAAGTTAGTATGGAGATCCAAGCAGTGATTGGTAGTGACATAGCAATGCTCTTTGATGAATGCCCGCCCTACCCGTGCGAGGAAAAATATGCGCTAGATTCACTTTCCCTCACTACCCGATGGGCAGCACGGTGCAAGGAATGGGTGGTGCAAAATGAGCCTAAGTCAGGCAATGGTAAGCAGATGCATTTCGGTATCGTGCAGGGAAGTATCTATGCTGAAATGCGCGAGCAGTCAGCGCGCGAGCTTGTTGAGCTAGGCTTTGATGGCTACGCAGTAGGGGGTATTTCTGTGGGAGAGCCAGAGTACGAGATGTTCCGCGCTATAGATAATGCAGTCCCATTTCTTCCAGAAGATAAGCCTAGATATGCGATGGGGCTAGGTACGCCCCCACAGATGTTGGAAATGATTGCTCGGGGAGTGGATATGTTTGATTGCGTTATGCCTACACGTGTGGCGCGTCACGGACTAGCTTTCACAGATGATGGGCCTATCCACATCAAAAATAAGGAATTTGAAATTGATAAGCGTCCATTGACAGAGACCACGCATCCGAGTGTCGCGAGGTTTTCCCGCAGTTACATACGTCACCTTTGGAGAGCGAAGGAAATGTTAGCTTTGAGATTGCTTTCTTTCCACAATCTGCATTTCTATCTACGTCTCATGGAGCGTGCGAGAACAGCCATCGAAAACGGCACTTTCTCGACCTTCAAAGCAGAATTTATAAAACGATATAACCAAGAATAACATGACTAATACATTTGAAATACTAGCCAACAAAGGTGCAGCAGGCATGAGCCAACTGATCTTTTTCGTCCTTCTTTTCGTCATCATGTGGGTAGTGATGATCCGCCCACAGCAGAAGCGCGCTAAGGCACTCCGCGAGCGTCAGGCTCAGCTAAAGAAAGGTGACAACGTTGTCACTATCGGTGGAATGCACGCGACTGTAAATGCAGTGAGCGACACGACAGTTTCACTCAGATTAGCAGAAGGAACTTTTGTTAAATATGACAAGAGCGCTATTGCTAATGTTCTTACTAAAGGGGCTGACAAAGAGATTAAATCACCTAAGCAGTAATAAGTTTTACTGCTGAATAATGGAATTATTCCTTTGAGCTTTCTGCTAGAATGCTCTAAACTTTCAAAATGAGTGCTAAGAAGATCTATCTGATCTCAGGCGAGGTCAGTGGTGACACCCACGGAGCCGAGCTAATGCACGCTATCAAGTCTGAGCTGACAGACCAGGGTGGAGTAGAATTCTCTGGTGCAGGTGGTCCAGAGATGAGGGCAGTAGGAGGCGAAAACGTTCGCGACTGGGTGGAAAGATCCGCAGTCATGGGAGTGGTAGAAGTACTCAAGCATTACCGTTGGTTTAAGAAACAGTTCTACTCCATGCTCAGTGAGCTTAAGCAGATCCAGCCAGACGCGCTGATTCTTATCGACTACCCTGGCTACAATCTACGTATGGCTAAAGCAGTCCGTGAGGCTCTGCCAGAGACTAAGATCATTTATTACGTTAGCCCTAAGGTCTGGGCTTGGAACAAGGGACGCATTCCTAAAATGGCTGCTGTTCTCGATAAAATGCTATGCATTTTGCCCTTTGAGAAGCCCCTCTTCGAGAGTTCCGGGCTTTCTACTACGTTTGTAGGGAACCCGATCGTGGATGAGTTGGTTGAGAACAAAATAGATGTCGTCAGAGATGCTAATCTGATAGGGCTCTTTCCTGGCAGCCGCGAACGTGAAATCTCTAG
>CALFBV010000024.1 GCA_937951395.1 uncultured Rubritalea sp. | reverse complement strand
GGTAAACTCATCCACGCAATGGGAGATGTTCATCCCACGGAGCTTAAAGTAGAAGTCTGTAAACTCCTCTCTGAGCTAACCTTCGAGCGCTGGGGGCAGGGGATAGGCAAGACCGTTCTTTCTAACTCTGGTTCAGAAGCCGTAGAAACTGCGCTCAAGACCGCCTACATTGCTACAGGAAAGCCGGGGGTCATCTGCTTTAAAGACGGCTATCACGGACTCGGCTACGGTGCACTCCTTGGTAGTGGGTTTGACAAATTCCGCCAACCCTTTGAGCCGCAGCTCGCAGACCTAAGGCTAGAGGTAAGTTTTCCTTCATCCGTAGAAATGTTAGAGTCTGTTAGAGAGAGATTAAATTTAGTTGATCCAGAGAAGTTTGGGGCGCTTTTAGTGGAGCCCATTCAGGGGCGTGGTGGCAAAATCATACCTCCGGCTGGATTTCTAGCTATCCTCAGAGAGTGGTGTGACGCTCACAATGTCATCCTCATCTTTGATGAAATTTATACCGGCTTTAATCGCACCGGAAAACACTTCGCCTGTGAATGGGAAGGATGCTACCCGGATCTCATCTGCCTAGGTAAAGCGCTTAGCGGTGGCTATCCCATATCAGCGTGCGTAGGCAGATCAGAGATCATGGATAAATGGCCAGTTTCTCCAGGTGAAGCCCTCCACACCAGCACATTTCTAGGAAATCCAGTAGGCTGCGCCATGGCAGTAGAAGCTCTAAACCTTCATAAGAGTGATGCCCTCGCAGCAGATGTCCTCAAGCAGGGCGAGGAACTGATGGCGATGCTCCGCGAAATAAAATCCCCCTATATCCACGAAATACGAGGACGTGGACTAATGATCGGCATCGAGCTACGACACCCTCACCCAGTCGGATCACCAGCAGGGGACGTGTCAGCTCAGGTGCTAAGTAAAATGTTAGCCAAAGGCATCATCATGCTAGCAGACGGAAAAGACGGAAACGTCCTAGCTTTTACCCCGCCATTCGGACTCAAGCTCGGAGAGATGGTCTTCGTAGTCGAGACCTTACGGGGAGTTCTGGCAAAGCTGTAGATGAAGCTCTCCGATGTGCCGTAGTTTTTCCTTCCCTTCTAGAATCTATGCTCTAGATTACAGGTAGATTAACCAATTTAAAATTATATGAAGATGATCAATTACAAAACTGTGTTTACTGCCTTTAGCGCAGTGTTGCTCGGGGGTTCAGCGATGGCTCAGTCAGTGGATTTAACGATGAAATGGAAACCAGATCATCAATACAATATCAAACAAGTTCTGGATATGGATATGACACTGCCAAAGCCTCAGGACGGTGGAGACACGGCTGTCAAAAGGAACATGGTGTTGGGAATGCAAGGGGCATCGTCTGTTCACGAGAACGGAATTATGGTAGATATGAAAATTGATGCTATATCAATGGACATGGCAGTGGCTGGAAATAAGGTCATTAGTTACGACTCCGCTAAACCCAATGCTGAAAATCCAGTCGATAAAGCAATGGGCCCGATGCTGAATCTAAACTTTAAGACGCTCTATGGGAAAGATGGCAAGTTCCTAGAAATCAAGGATTTCAATGAAAAGCTACTCATTCCAGAAATAGGGTTTACTAAGGCCTCACTTGAAAATATGATGAAGCAGGCATCCAAGATGATCCCAGATGGAGAAGTGGAAGTGGGAGCAATCTGGGCATCTGTAATTAAGGTGCCGATGCAGGGATTTGAGAACGGGTTCTCTTGTAATTATGATTTTAAACTAGCTTCGCTAAAAGAGGTAGAAGGTAGGCAGGTCGCGAGAATTGAATTCTCTGCGGATATGGAAAAAGTCAAGGTGAAGCAGCATGGTATGGATCTGTTGATGAGTGCTAAAAACATCGAAGGTTACTATTTATTTGATGTTAAAGAAGGGCAGTTCACTGAGGTGAAAACATTTTTCAACATGGTGGCAGATGCGCTAGGGATGGAGATGGTAACGAAGATGAACCTGCGGTTAGAATTCAGTAATGAGCCTCTCAAGAAATAGGTTTAAGAGTAAGAACCTCATTTTTTAGCTTAAAATAGATCATGATGAAGCATTATTCGCTAACATGATAAGCCTCGTTCTTGTCGCTTCGTACCATCCTGAAGCACCAACATTTAACGAGAAAGATGGCTTAGTCGTCATAGAAACAGAATCCACGACTTATTCTCTCAGAAAATGGAAGTAAAAAAAACTGATTTAGCAGATTGAAAGGCGAGATCCATCTAGAGTTTACAGGGAATAAACCTGAATCAGGTCCAGCACACTCAGCACTTAAATACACATTAAAATCAACAAAGCTGGTAACTATAAGTTAGTGCTTCCAAGTGGGCGTATGCGACTAAGCTAGATGTGAAGCATAAAAAACATGATCCAGTTTATGCTCTCAAAGAAGGTGAAACGTGAAATGGAAATCTATTTTCCGGAGGGACACGCTAAACGCTACTAGCAGAAGATGAATTCTTAGTGAAGCAGGGGCTACTCTCAGGTAAATATCCGCTATCTACGCCTAAGGATGGCAATAAGTTAGAGTGGGACTCTGGCTCCAGCGGAAACTAATACGATAAAAAATTTAAAATCGCCTTGCATCTTTTAGCATGTAGGCGTAACACATGCCCACCGAAGAGTAATAAAGCTCCTATAGCTCAGCTGGATAGAGCAACGGATTTCTAATCCGTAGGTCGCAGGTTCGAATCCTGCTGGGAGTATTCTTTGTTTTAAGCTGTTTTTAGAATGCTTAGAGAATATTTAAGCGATTTGGAGTAGTCGATTTTTGGGGACGAAAAACATCTAAGAAATCTTCGAGTGATTGGAGAATCATATCGAGTGAAAATTCTATAAAGACGGTAAATTCACCTGCTTTATCACATATCTTTAACACATTGTAATACTCTTTCTGATGCTCTTGAGAAAGTCAAAGAGGTCATTCATCAAAAACTCTACTCGATCAGCCTGTGGTGCCATGTGAGCTACATCACCTCACTTTAGTATCCCTACGTTGGAAGATCTCCATTTTCCAGCATTGGGTAGGATCTCTTTCATCATGATGCCATGGGCTTGCA